>NZ_CAMLMK010000048.1 GCF_946481155.1 uncultured Flavobacterium sp. | reverse complement strand
GTTTTGTTTCTTCTTCTAATTTAATAACTTCTTTGCGTTTCACATTCTCAATCACATACACGTGACCCAGATTGGTCATATCGTTGAACAAACGTACATTGATTGTATAATAATTTGTCGTTTTGTCAATAAATATCTTATCGATTTTTCCAATTGGAATATTCTCGGGAAAAATGACAGAACGTCCGCCGGTTACAATCGTATCTCCTTTCTTCACAGTCGCCAGTCTTGGTACATCAATTAGCTGGGCATATCCGACATTCTTAGCATTCCAGATTAAGGATCCGAAGTGGTTTGATTTTTTGATCTTGGCGTTTATCTGCGATTTTAAATTCAGGATACTCTGAACCGTGGCATAATTTTTCGAGGTTTTTTCAATAATTCCGACAATACCGAGACTGTTTACCACACCCATATCCGGTTTGATGCCGTCTTTGCTTCCGCTGTTGATGGTAATGTAGTTCTCCGGAACATTGAAGGAGTTATTGATGACTTTCGATTGGATTACTTTAATGTCCTCATAACCTCTCGGAATCAATTCGGTAGAAGCGATAAGGGTATCCGGCTTATTATAAAGCAATTGCTTCAAATAGGCATTCTCTTTCGCTAAATTGTCGTTTTGCGTGCGCAGATAGAAATATTCTTTCACATTGTTAATACGCTGATATACCCCTCCAGTTACGTCATTTGCAGAACTCACGAATTGGCTTCTGTGGTAGGAATGTGACTGGATGGTAAGCGTTAACGATGTTATCAAAAGCAGCAAAAACAGCAATCGGATGCTGTTTTTAAATATAAAATTAATTATTTGCTGCATGTATTATTTCGTTATTTGATAAGAATACTTCTGAATTTCTGTAGATTTTTAAGTGCCATTCCGGTTCCCCTAACTACCGCTCTAAGAGGGTCTTCCGCAATGTAAACCGGCAAGTCTGTTTTTTGTGAAATTCGCTTGTCCAGACCTCTTAGCATCGAGCCTCCTCCTGCGAGATAGATACCGGTGTTATAGATGTCTGCTGCTAATTCCGGTGGTGTTTGCGATAGGGTTTCCATAACAGCATCTTCAATACGCTGAATGGATTTGTCAAGCGCTTTGGCAATCTCACGGTAGGAAACGTTTACCTGTTTCGGTTTACCCGTTAGAAGGTCACGTCCCTGTACTTCCATATCGTCCGGTGGCGTGTCTAAGTCTTCAACTGCAGCGCCGATAGCAATCTTAATTTTTTCAGCAGTAGTTTCTCCAACAAAAAGGTTGTGCTGCGTTCTCATGTAGTAGATAATGTCGTTTGTGAAAACGTCTCCGGCAATCTTAACCGATTTATCACACACAATTCCGCCCAAAGCGATAACCGCAATTTCTGTTGTTCCACCACCTATGTCCACAATCATGTTTCCTTTCGGCTGCATGATGTCAACCCCGATACCGATAGCCGCAGCCATCGGTTCGTGGATCAGGTATACTTCTTTTCCGTTTACACGCTCACATGATTCTTTAACCGCACGCATCTCCACCTCGGTAATTCCGGATGGGATACACACGACCATACGAAGTGCCGGTGTAAACATTTTTTTCTTTAATGCCGGAATGCTTTTTATAAACATGCTGATCATTTTCTCCGATGCATCGAAGTCAGCAATAACCCCATCTTTTAACGGACGTATGGTTTTGATGTTTTCGTGGGTTTTCCCCTGCATCATGTTCGCTTCCTTACCCACAGCGATGATCTTACCGGTGATGCGATCACGGGCAACTATAGATGGACTGTCGATGACAACCTTGTCGTTGTGAATGATTAAGGTATTGGCGGTTCCAAGGTCAATGGCGATGTCCTCGGTCATGAAATCAAAAAATCCCATACTCAAAAGAGGGTTTAATTTATTTATAAATAATTAGCCTACAAAAATAATAAAATTAATGTTTAAAATGGCGAATTCCTGTAAATACCATTGAAACTTTATTTTGGTTGCAATAGTTGATACTCAATTCGTCTTTTATGGAACCACCGGGCTGTATAACCGCTGTAATTCCTGCATTTTTCGCTAACTCCACACAATCCGGGAAAGGGAAGAAAGCATCACTTGCCATCACGGCACCATTCAAATCGAATCCAAAAGAGTTTGCTTTTTCAACAGCATGTCTCAAAGCGTCTACTCTTGAAGTCTGTCCCGTTCCTGAAGCCAATAACTGGCCGTTTTTAGCAAAAACAATCGTATTCGATTTCGTATGCTTACAGATTTTAGACGCAAATAATAAGTCTTCGGTTTCCTGAGCTGTAGGAGCTGTAACGGTAACGACTTTTAAGTGCTCTTTATTGTCTGTAATATTGTCTTTATCCTGAATTAACAAACCATTAAGACATGTTCTTACCTGCTTTGTAGGTAATTCCACCTCATTTTGAATCAGGATGATTCTGTTTTTCTTTTCTTCTAAAACTGCAATGGCATCTGCATCATAACTTGGTGCAATCACCACTTCGCAGAATAACTGGTTGATTTCATTGGCTGTAGCCAAATCTATGTTCCCATTCGCAATTAAAACACCTCCGAAAGCTGAAGTCGGGTCGCCTGCCAGCGCATCCAGATAAGCCTCTTTCATTGTTTTTCTTGTAGCTAAACCACAAGCGTTGTTATGTTTTAAAATAGCAAACGTCGGATCGTCATTTTTGAATTCCTTCATTAAATTCACTCCGGCATCTACGTCCAGCAAATTATTGTAAGATAGCTCTTTTCCATGGATTTTCGTGAACATTTTGTCGAAATCTCCAAAGAAAAACCCTTTTTGATGTGGGTTCTCTCCATAGCGTAAGATTTGTCCGTCAGCGATGCTCGCTTTGTATACTGTTTCGTCTGTGTTGAAGTAATTGAAAATCGCTCCGTCGTAATGAGAAGATACGTGGAACGCTTTTGTAGCCAATAATTTTCTTTGCTCCAAAGTCGTCGCACCATTACCGTTGGTAATCATGTCAAGGAAAGTCGCATATTCGTTCACTGAAGCAACGATAACCGTATCTTTAAAATTCTTAGCCGCCGCACGGATCAAGGAAATGCCGCCGATATCAATTTTCTCGATGATATCCGCTTCGCCCGCGCCGGAAGCTACTGTTTTTTCAAAAGGATATAAATCTACAATCACTAAATCGATCTGGGGAATCTGGTATTCTTCCATCTGTGCCACATCGCCTTCATGATCCTGACGGTTCAAAATTCCACCGAAAATTTTCGGGTGCAGCGTTTTTACTCTTCCTCCAAGTATTGAAGGATAAGAAGTTACGTCTTCCACAGCCACAACGGGAATGCCGAAGCTCTTAATGAATTCCTCTGTGCCACCAGTAGAATAAATCGTTACGTTGTGTTGGTGTAATTTTTTTACGATTGGCTCTAAACCTTCTTTGTCAAATACAGAAATAAGGGCCGATTTGATTGTTTTTGCAGTATCCATTGTGTTGTTGTTTTAAAGGTGCAAAAGTAGTTATTGTAACTGTAACATTCAAGTCAATCACTATTAGATTTTTATATTTTTTGGGAGCAAAGGGTTCGGGCTATTTTGGAGGCCATTTTCCTGCTGTCCGCTCTATCTTTTTCTCCCAATTGCCATCGGGAGAAAAAGGATGCCGCTCCCATCAGGGCCAGTTGTAATTTGTCTTGAATTTCTGTAACATTTTTGTTACTTTTCACACCAATAAGCATCGCTTTTCAAGCCATAACAAAATCCAAATGCCATGAGCCAACACAATAACGCACTTGTTTACGTCCGACTTTTAAAAGAAAGCCTGAGCTTTGCGCTTAATGCATTGCGAAACAATAAATTGCGTACGTTGCTTTCGCTCTTGGGCGTGACCATCGGTATTTTTTCCATAATTGCAGTTTTGGCAGCGGTGGATTCCATGGATCGTAAAATAAAAAGCGACCTGAGCGGCTTGGACAAAAACACAATTTATCTGTTCAAATATTCTTTCGGGCCAACCGAAATCCCGGACTGGAAAATAGGACAGTTTCCCAATGTGTCCTATGAGGAGTATTTATACTTACGTCGTAACTTAACTAATCTGGACAAAAGTTGTTTTGCCTATTTTACCAAAAGGGAAAACATAAAATTCGAGAAACAAACCGCCAGCGATATCGAAATTGTGCCATCGACCAATGAAATAGAAATCATCGACGATGTGAAAGTAGGGGAAGGCCGTTTTTTCTCAGAAGCCGAATCCAATGGCGGATTAGGAGTAATCGTCCTGGGAAGCGAAGTAGCTACAACACTTTTTGGCGACATGAACCCGATTGGAAAGACCGTTCGTCTGTATGGCCAGCGTTATGATGTGGTCGGAATTCTTAAAAAACAGGGCGAATCGATTTTCGGAAGTAATGATACCCGTGCCTATATTCCCAGTAACAATTTCCGACGAATATTTGGCGACAATAATGAAGATTTAACGCCGGTTATTGAGCTAAAGCCTGAAAAAGGAACCGATATCGATGAATTTAAAGGCGAACTAACTTATAAACTGCGAAATTTCAGAGGATTAAAAACCAGCGAACCCGATAATTTCTTCATTAATATCCTTTCCGGATTTACCGAAATGATTGACAGTATGGTAGGCCAGATGAATGTAGTAGGCTGGATCATCAGCGGATTTTCCTTGTTGGTGGGCGGTTTTGGAATTGCGAATATCATGTTCGTTTCCGTAAAAGAACGTACCAATCTCATAGGAATTCAAAAAGCTTTAGGGGCTAAAAACCGATTCATCCTTTTCCAATTCCTGTTTGAAGCAGTAATACTTTCCGTAATCGGTGGAATTGTCGGAATGTTATTGGTATGGCTAATCGCGATGGCGCTGTCCAAAGCAGTAGATTTCGAATTCGTTCTCGGATTCTGGAATATCGTTATCGGAACGTCGTTAGCCGCCGTAATTGGATTAATTTCGGGGATTGTTCCGGCGATCACTGCCTCTAAATTAGATCCGGTGGAAGCGATCCGAAGCGGGATGTAGGTTTCTTCAGTTTGCAGTATTCAGTTTACAGTTTGCAGAGATACAGTCTTCAAATTGTGTATTTGATTTCTCTTAACTAAAGATTAAATAAAGAATCCCTCCCAAAAAATAACTTGCGGCGTTGATTATTACACTCAGACGTAATGCTTTTTGCAAATCCATTTTAGGTTTCATCAGCCAGCAAAATAGTGAGGCTTCAATAAGAATTACGACTCCTTCTGCCAAAAATAAGCGGAATCCCCAGCCGATAAAGTACGCACATGCAAGCCACAATAGAGGATGCGTAATCAGGTTGCAGACCACGATAAGAATTAGGTTATTTTGTTTTATCTTGTGTTTAATGAAAAAAGCACAAGCAAAAAACAGCTCCATGAATAGCGTAAAAAACAAAGCCAAAAAATAGTCATTCCATGGAACTCTGAAGAAAGGTGTAGTTTCAATGATCTCGTTATCGGTGATTTTTAACTCGATTAACGACCCAGTGTCATATTCGTTTAAAAGCGGACTAAGTAACTGTTTACCTCCGACTGTAAAAACCAATTTAAATTTTTCAGGAACATGTCTCGAAATGCTAAGGGTTTTATCATAAAGCCAAAGACAGGTGGAACCTTCGCAACCGCAGATGCTATCCGTATTTTTGTAGTTCGGATATAACAGCAGGCACACTTTTTCAATCGTGTCATTCTTTGAATTCTGAAGGTCAAGGTTTATTATTAACCGTCTTTTGAAAGGTGTTGCATCTGCTAATAGGTTCTGATAAGATATAATAATCAGAAAAAAAGCTAATACTATTTTTGTTTTTGGATTCATTAATGCTCTACTTTCCTGTAAAAATAAAAAATCCCGGGATTTTCCCGGGATTTTGTTTTATCGGATTGGCTGATTTTGAATTAAGTCGATGAATAAATTCAATCGGTCTTTCAACTCTTTTCTTGGCGTAATAAAATCAAGGAAACCGTGCTCCAATACGAATTCTGCAGTCTGGAAACCTTCCGGTAAATCCTTTCCTGTCGTGTCTTTTACAACACGTGGTCCTGCGAATCCGATCAAGGCTCCGGGTTCAGCGATATTGATATCTCCTAACATGGCATACGAAGCGGTTGTTCCTCCTGTTGTAGGATCGGTACATAAAGAAATGTACGGAATTCCGGCATCAGCCAACTGCGCTAATTTTGCGGAAGTTTTTGCCAGCTGCATTAAAGAATATGCAGCTTCCATCATACGCGCCCCTCCTGATTTTGAAATCATCAGGAACGGAATTCTGTTTTTAATGGAATGGTCGATTCCACGGGCAATTTTCTCTCCAACAACAGCTCCCATCGACCCACCGATGAAGGCGAAATCCATACAGCAAACCACAATGTCTTTCCCTTTGGATTTACCTACCGCTGTACGTACTGCGTCTTTCAGTTTGGTTTTCTCCATCGCGTCTTTCAGACGGTCATTGTATTTTTTGGTGTCTACGAACCCTAAAGTATCTTTAGAAGTCATGTTGGCATCCAATTCGTCGAATTCGTTGTTGTCAAATAATATTTCGAAATATTCCTTGCTTCCGATACGAACGTGGAAACCGTCTTCCGGGCTTACCCAAAGGTTTTTAGCCAATTCTTCTGCATCAACGATTTTCCCCGTAGGCGATTTGTACCAAAGTCCTTTAGGAACGTCTTTCTTATCTTCAGTTGCGGTTTGAATCCCTTTTTCTGTTCTTTTAAACCAAGCCATAATTATAAATTTAGAATTATGAAATTAGAAATTAGAAGTTAGAATCGTGAATTAAGAATTCTAACTTCTAATTTCTAACTTCTAATTAAAGTGTATTAACGTTATTTAAATCGGCAAAAGCCTGTTCTAATCTTTTATTGAAAGTCGCTTCTCCTTCGCGGATCCATTTTCTCGGATCGTAGTGTTTTTTATTTGGAACGTCTTCTCCTTCCGGATTTCCGATTTGGGTTTTTAAGTAGTCCATTTTGTCTGCAATATAGTCGCGAACTCCTTCAGTGAAAGCAAACTGTAAATCCGTATCGATGTTCATTTTGATTACGCCATAAGAAATCGCTTCTCTAATCTCTTCTAAAGTAGAGCCTGAACCTCCGTGGAAAACAAAATCAACCGGATTGTGTCCTGTGTTGAATTTCTGTTGTACGAAGTCCTGAGAATTTTTCAGGATTTTCGGTGTTAGTTTTACGTTCCCTGGTTTGTAAACCCCGTGTACGTTTCCAAAGGCAGCGGCAATCGTGAAACGCGGACTGATTTTCATCAATTCCTCATACGCATAAGCTACTTCTTCAGGTTGTGTATATAATTTTGAGCTGTCTACATCCGAATTATCTACACCATCTTCTTCACCGCCTGTAATACCAAGCTCAATTTCCAATGTCATTCCCATTTTGCTCATGCGCTCTAAATATTTTTTAGAGATCTCAAGATTTTCCTCGATCGGTTCTTCCGAAAGGTCAATCATGTGCGAGCTGTATAATGGTTTTCCGGTTTGCTTGAAATGCTCTTCACTGGCATCCAATAAACCGTCAATCCACGGTAATAAATTTTTTGCACAATGGTCGGTGTGAAGGATCACGGTAGCACCATAAGCTTCTGCCAAAGTATGAATGTGTTTCGCTCCTGCAACTGCACCCAATATCGCTGATTTCTGACCGTCGTTAGAAAGTCCTTTTCCGGCATTGAAGGAAGCACCACCATTGGAAAACTGGATAATTACAGGTGCTTTCAGTTTTGCGGCAGTTTCCATAACACCATTGATAGTGCTGGATCCGGTTACGTTTACTGCTGGTAAGGCGAAACCTTTTTCTTTTGCATAATTGAAAATCTCCTGAACCTGATCTCCGGTAGCTACTCCGGGTTTAATATTGTGAGCCATTGTGTTGTAATTTTATTATAGGTGACAAAAATAATAAATCTATGTTTAGAACGGATAATTAATACCAACATTTATAACCGATTTGTCAAAGCGCATGTCTTTGAACCATCTTCGGTTTTCTTCCTTGGCAGGATTGTAGGTTTTAAATCCGAAATCGAGTCGGGCAATGAAGAAATTGAAATCATAGCGAATCCCCATTCCGGTTCCCAATGCCAAATCCTTCAGTGATTTTATGCCGTTGAAAGTGTAGTCTTCATCTTCCACATTATCCCAGATATTCCAGATATTGCCTGCGTCTGCAAAAAGCGCTCCGTTCCATTTTCCGAAAAGGTTGAAACGGTATTCGGCGCTCATGGCAATTTTCATATTTGCTTCATTGAAATCATTGATACCGCCGCTTCGTCCGGGACCTAATCCGTAGGATTGCCACGCACGATTGTCATTGGAGCCTCCGCCAAAATAACTTCGGGAAAACGGAATGCTTTCAGAATTTCCGTAAGGCACAGCGATTCCGAAGAAACCTCGGGCCGCAATTACTTTTTTCCTGCCCAGATCCCAATGTTTGATGAAATCGAATTCCGTTTTTACATATTGTGAATATTCAACATCCAAAAACGTTTTTTTGCCGTTTTCATTCAGTGGCTCCTTATTTATATTGTACAACAAACTTAGGAAATTACCGGCCGATTCGATTTTCGTTTTGAAAATGCTGAAGGTATTGTCTAAAAGATCGGTTTTGGTAGATTTTGTAAAGGTGAAGTTGGAAGCGAAAATAAGGTTGTTCTCCGTCAGACGATTTTTTCGTTCCTGTATGCTTCGGATGTTTTTGAATGCCTGATCGTTTTCTGTCAAGGCCGTATTGCCGCTTAAAACGTCGTTGATAAATCCGTCGGCGCCGCCTTCCATTATGGTCAGATCACCGTTCGGATCTTCATAGGCCGGATTGACATTGTAGATTTGCGCGAATTCATTCAGCGTATTATAAGACGATTTATAGACATTAAAGTAATTGCCCGGATTGATATTTCGGACATATTGAATATTCACTAAATCGAGTCGGGCGGTATTGGTTCTTTTGGGTTGCCAGTTGTAATTGATAATGCCTGTAAAATTTTCTTTGTCAAGTCCGATATTCCTTTGTCGTGTAAAGCCGACACTGGTTATGGTATTCGGAAACATGATTTTAGGAATGATACGGTCGGTATTTAGTGGGAAAGCGATCCTCGGGATTGTTAACTTTACATCGGCACCATATTCGGAAATGTTGAAGAAAACATCATTAGGATTGGCCATGTCTTTGGAGGATCCAATATTTCCACGCGTAGAGATGTCTAAAATCTCCGCTCCTCTGAAGATGTTTCTCCAGGTGAAGGTCATGTTGGCACTAATTCCGAAATCCTGAATATTGGAATGCATGAAATCTACGGAAGGAATCCAGCTGTATTTTTTTCTCGGGCTCAGATAAATATTGGTAATCAAGGAAGTGCCTGTCGAATCCCGCTGGTCTTCAACATATTCAATGGACGGATAAGTGAACACCCTCAAATTGGTTAAGGCACGGGAAGTTAGTAAACGTCGTGTGTCGCTAAATTTGCTTCCTTTGGTGATGAAAATGGCATCGGTAATCGCTTTCGGTCGGTAAGCCAATTTATCCGAACTGAAAAGGTTGAAATTTTTGTAGGTAACGCTATCGGCAACTTTTATTCTATTCTTGCTGGAACTACTGTTCGTAAAAATATTTACTTCACTTATCGTGTATAATTTGAAAGGGACTTTGGTTACAGAGTCGCCTTCCCTAAGAGTTTGATCTTCGATTAGCAGTTCTACGTTGGCTTTATAATCGGTTTTTACGGTGTCAACGGTATAAGAGATATTGGTTTCCTGAAAACGAAACGCGCCGTTATTTCTAAAATGAGTTGAAATTCGTTTTCGCTCATCGGCCAAATCTTTAGTATCATATTGCTTTCCTGTTTTGATTAAGGATTCGCTTTTTATATTCTGATAAAGGGAATCTAATGCGGGAGTTTCTATTACCGATGAAATACTGTCGATCTTATAAGGCTTTCCTGTAACAATGGTGTATTTTATTTCCCCGCGTTTGTTTTTCAGCGTATCGATTTTATAAGAGACTTTCGTTTTGAAGAAGCCTTTATTGAAATAATAGTTCAGAAAACGGTTTTGTGTTTTTTTGGTTTTAGACTCGTCGATGATTACCGGAGGCTCGCCATTCTTTTTTAGAAAATTGCTCAAACCCGAAACCAGAAACGATTGCCCCAGACGCTGCACCTGCTTTTCGGAAAGGATCGCTGCTAAGTTCCTGTGACGGTTCGGTTTGCGTTCCAGCCAGGCACGGTAAGACGAATCGGCGTTCGGTTTAGCCAGGTTGTACATGTGCAGACGCAAAGGGTAACCAAGAAGTAAATTACTGTTGGGTTTTTGATATTGTTGGTTAACTACAATTTCTTCTTTTGTTTTCTTGTCGTTAACAACGATTTCGCTTTTCGTTAAAAGGTGCTTTCCTTCCGGTACTCTTTTTACAAGGGAACAGGAGTAGATAATTGCACCCAATACAAATAATAGTGCTATTTTTGGTAAATTCTTTTTCAAATCGATTACAAAAAGTAGGTCAAAAATACGTTTTTTTATGCTTAGTAAAAACCAAATAAAGCTAATAACCAGTTTACAGCAAAAAAAGTACCGCAAACAGCAGCAGCTTTTTTTTGCCGAAGGCATAAAGGTAATACAGGAATTGCTCAATTCCAATTTTGTGCTCGAACATATTTTTGTAACCGATGCGATTTTTCCTAAAATCCCAAAAGACAAGATTACCGTCATTACGGAAGCGGAACTTAAAAAAATATCGGCGTTGGCAACACCTAACAATTGCCTGGCACTTTTTAAAATTCCCGCCGAGCAACCCGTAAGTGAAAATGGGCTAGTGCTTGCCTTGGATGATATTCGGGATCCGGGAAATTTAGGGACTATTGTGCGCTTGGCCGATTGGTTCGGAATAAAGCAGATTGTTTGTTCGGCAGAGACTGTGGATGTTTTTAATCCGAAAGTGGTTCAGGCGACTATGGGTTCCATCACACGAGTAAATATGATTTATACCGATTTGGCCGAATTTCTGCAGCAAACAAAATTGCCGGTATTCGGAACGTTTATGGATGGGAAAAACATTTATAAAAGCGATCTTCCCGCAGAAGGAATTATCGTGATGGGAAATGAAGCCAACGGAATTTCAGCCGAAATAGAAAAATTAACGACACAACGCATTTCCATTCCGCGTTTTGGTGATTTACAGCAGACAGAAAGTTTAAATGTAGCAACCGCAACCGCAATTATCTTAAGTGAATTTAAGCGATCACAATCCTAGACGAATGCTTAATGGAAAGCAAAATTGATAAAAACACCTCTTGTTTTCATGGAGGATACGTTTCCGGTCCACGGACTGTCCGGAGTATTGTCGCGAATTAATTCGTCATTCAAACCAAAAACGCCTCGAATCGAAGGGGAAAACTTAAAGTATTCGAAATAAAGATCGATTCCGAAACCTACTTCGTAGTTGGCAGTCATTTTCTTCATTCTGAAACGTTCATTATAATTGTCGTCCTTGGCTTTGGAATTACTTCCTAAATTCATGGATTGCGAATAACCGCCAACCAGATAAGGGCGGACATTTCCAACACGTTTCGATGAAAATTTCAGCAATAGCGGGAAATGAATGTATGTGGATTTTACTTCTCTTAGTCTGTCGAAGGAATCTTCAATATTCGGGTAGATTAAATTTCGCTGGGCATAATACAAGCCGGGTTCGAATCGCAAATCAAGATATTCCATCAGTCGCAGGTTTCCGATCAGTCCCACATTAAAGCCTGTGGTGGACTGTACTTCAATGTCCTTGTCAACTTCTTCATAATCAAATTTGAAGTCATAGGTATTGAATCCGAGGAAATAGCCCCAGTGTACACGTTGCTTGTCGAAATTCTCCAGATTGATAATCGGTTTTTTGCCGAACATTCCCAAACCTTTTTGTCCGTAGGTTTGGAGCGAGATGATAATTACCAGTAAAACAAGTGCTTTCTTCATAGTATTATTTTGAAGCCGAATAAATAGTTGCTACTCCAAAGGTTTGTGGCATGTCTTTTACATCTATAAACCCAATTTTTCGCAAAATATTGTTCAGGGCTTCTCCATATGGGAAATGAGTTGCAGATTCTGAAAGATACGAATAGGCTACCTTGTCTTTTGAGAACAGCCTGCCAATCAGCGGAAGAATATTTTTGGTGTATAGATTATAACCTTGTTTAAAAGGGAATTTAGTAGGCACCGAAGTTTCAAGAATTACAAAACGCCCCCCTGGTTTTAAGACGCGATAGATTTCAGATAGACCCAGTTCCAGGTCCTCAAAATTACGAACACCGAAGGCCACGGTGATGGCGTCAAAATGATTGTCGTTAAAAGGTATTTTCTCGGAATCTCCCAAAACCATGTCGATTTTGTTTTCCAGGTGCTTTTGTGCGACTTTTTGCTTTCCGATTTCCAGCATTCCTGCAGAAATGTCCAGTCCGATGATTTTTTCAGCATTGGTATTAGCCAGAAGGATGGCCAGGTCGCCGGTGCCGGTTGCGATATCAAGAATGTTTTTCGGATTTTTTTCTGCGATGAGCCTTAAAACATTTTTTCTCCATTTAACGTCAATCCCAAAAGAAATTACCCTGTTAAGGTTGTCATAGTTGCCTGAAATGGTATCAAACATCTTTGTAACTTGTTCTTTTTTACCCAGATTGGAGGTCTTGTAGGGCGTAATGTTGTCGTTCATCGATTAATTTTATTTATACAAAGATAATATATTCTTATTCATATTCATCTTCCGAAATAGTTGTAAATTTATTTCTCTAAGCACAAGTAAGTATATCGGTTCTTATACATTATGAAAGAAACAAACTAGGATTATCACTAAATTTAGTGAGCATTAAAATACAAGATTTTAGCGATTGTTTGACGTTGTAATTCGTTGCAATTTTACAGTCTAGTTACAAACAGTCTAATTATGTTGTCTAAACTTTTGTTATCGGAAATGAAATGGGTTTTACTGGCACTGGTAATCTCATTAGTTCTCGTGGAAAGTGTCAACAGCAGTTCTTTTTTTAGTACTGCTGGTACAGGGGTGCCGCAAACGTTCTTTGGGTTAAATTTGTTTTTGGAAATTTTAGTTTTTTTTGTCTTTAGTACTTTTGTGGTATTTGGTATTAAAGGCTTTTTTGAGATGTATTCTCACAAATTTGCCAATGTTATTATATTCATATCAGGTTTATTACTAACAGTGGTGATTTTTATATTATGTTTTCAGGTGCTTTCCCTGGAATAATCCTTTAAGTTAAGTTTGATACATTTTTAGTTTGTTAGTTGAAACATCCCGATATTTAATTATCGGGATGTTTTTCGTTTATGCCCTTTCGTATGTTAAGAAGGTGAAGTCGAAAGCGTGCTTTTCGTCCTTAGGATGAAATTCTTCGGAAATCAGTTTCCAATCCGTATTATTTATTTCAGGAAAAAAAGTATCGGCTTCGGGTGAAGCAAATACCTTCGTTAGCTCAATCTTGTCGCCTATAGCCATAGATTGCTGGTAAATTTCTCCTCCGCCAATAATGAAAACAGCTTCGTTTTTCGGGCAAACTTCAATAGCTTTTTTTAAAGAATCCACTACGATGCAACCTTCCGGGACGGCATAATCCTTTTGCCGGGTAATAATAACATGTGTTCGGTTGGGGAGCGGTTTGGGAAAGCTTTCAAATGTTTTCCTTCCCATGATGATATAATGGCCGGTAGTAAGCTGACGAAATCGTTTGAAGTCATCCGGCAAATGCCAAATCATTTGGTTGTCTTTGCCCAAGGCATTGTTTTCTGCAGCAGCAGCAATTAAGGTAATCATTAGGCGCTATTGTTGTTTTTCTGATGGAAGTCTTTTTCTATTTGCTCGAGTTTGCGTTCCTGTTTCAGGATGAGCTTATCGATTTGGGCACGTTCCCATTTTTTGTTCATGAAGGAATCGGTTATAAAAACCCGGATAAAATGCAATATGAAGATAAATCCCCAAATGCTGATTCCCCATATATACCAGTCAGTCTCCGGTTTTACGTTTAGAAATTTATTGGCGGCAATCATGAAAATACTGCCTACAAAAAACAAAACGAAATGAAAGTACAGGCGCTTTTTCTGCTTTAAGCGTAGCCTTGCATATTCATACAATTCATGCTGATTGATTTCCATAAATATTTATTTACAGAATTAAAGATAGAGATTTATTTATTACTGTAAAAACAGGCGGGAATATTAATTTGTTTGTATTGTTATTGGTAGGGTAAATCGGGATTCCACCACTTTCCCTCTAAGGTATGCGGGATTCCAGGATGGCATGCGTTTCATTGTTGCCATAAAAGCGGAGTCTACTGCGTTGTTAAACCCTCTTACTATTTTGATATCGGTAATATTTCCTGCTTTGTCAATTACGAATCGGAACAATAATTTAATTGAAGTAGTACCTTCCTTAACTTCAGGTATATGTACGCTGGTTGCGAATTCTTTGTAAAAAGCAGGCAATCCTTTTTTAGGGTTGGCTTGTATTTCGATTTTGGTGTAGCTGTAACTCTTATTTTCGTCTGAGGCTATACCGTCAATCAGTTTTCCGTTTTTGTATGTTTCCTTAAATGTAATTTTGGCTTTACTGTTTTTGCCTTCCCATAGCCCTGTTTTACATCCGTCTAATATTGATCCGGTCGCAGATTCAGTTTCAGTAATTTCGTGGTATGTCCCATTTCCATTAATCACAGTTTGATTTCCGTTTTCATCCCAGTAATTATTAATCTTCAAATTTGATTCGGGAGTTTTAGCATAATTGTTAATAATGTATTCGCCTTCAATTGCTTTCGTTCCGTTTTCATGCCAAGACATGTATTCGCCAAATTCCAGGCCTTCCGTATACATTGTTCGGGATTTCTTGTTGCCGTTTTCATAGTATGCGGTGGTTATACCTTGGCGTACTCTCGGCAAATTATCCGCATAAATGCCTTCTGCTTTTAATTTGCCTGACTTGTAGTAATCAAGCACATTATATGCTCTTTTATTTTTGTTATATTCTTGAATAACTCTATAGCTTGTATGGTTCCCGTAATTGGTTTCAAAATTCAGCGAGTCCAAGTAGATTATTTTATCTTTCTGCGCATAAAAAACAGTCGAAAAAAGGCATAAAGAGGTAATAATGAGGAAATTTTTCATTTGGGTAGATAAGAGGGTGAAAAAATTATACAGCGACCTGACCTTTAATGTGCGGGTGCGGATCATAATCCACCAACGTAAAATCATCGAACTGGAAGTCGAAAATGTTTTTTACCTCAGGATTTAAGATCATTTTTGGAAGCGGTTTCGGGTCACGGGAAAGCTGTAATTCCAGCTGTTCCATGTGATTGTTATAGATGTGCGCATCTCCGAAAGTATGGATGAATTCTCCCGGCTGCAAATCGCAGACCTGAGCTACCATCATAGTGAATAGTGCATAAGAAGCAATATTGAAGGGAACTCCAAGGAAAATATCGGCGCTTCTTTGATACAGCTGGCAGGATAATTTTCCATCGGCTACGTAAAACTGAAAGAAGGCATGGCATGGAGGCAAAGCGGCTTTTCCGTTGGCAACATTTTCCGCAAAAGATTTTTTATCGTCCGGCAACACAGAAGGATTCCACGCAGAAACCAGCATGCGTCGGCTGTTCGGGTTTCTTTTTAAGGTGTCGATAAGCTCTTGGATCTGATCCACTTCCTCGCTGTTCCAGTTACGCCATTGGTGGCCATAAACAGGGCCGAGGTCGCCATTTTGATCAGCCCATTCGTCCCAGATTTTAACGCCGTTTTCTTTTAGGTAAGCAATATTGGTGTCGCCTTTTAAAAACCAAAGCAATTCGTAGATGATAGATTTCAGGTGCAGTTTTTTAGTGGTCACCATTGGAAAGCCTTCACTTAAATCAAAACGCATCTGATAACCGAAAACACTTTTCGTTCCCGTTCCTGTTCTGTCTCCTTTCTGATTCCCGTTTTCTAAAACGTGCTTTACTAAATCTAAATACTGCTTCATGGTCGTGTATTTTGTTATTTGGTCATTTGTGGATTCGAAAAACCAAATCAACAAATAACCGCATCAACATTTATGATTCTCTCTTGGAAACTTCGTCGCGGATTTTTGCGGCTTTCTCGTAATCTTCATTCTGAACGGCAGCTTCCAATAGCTCATACAATTCGGCTAAGGAATATTGCGAGTAGGATTCTCCGGTAACGGATTCTTCGCCTACTAATCCGAAAGTTTCGGGACCGGTTAACGGATCGTCACTGTCCTGCGGATTTTTGCCTTCTTCGGTCGGGTTGATTTTTAAATAAATACCCGCCTTGTCTAAAATGTTCTTATAAGTAAAAATAGGCGCATTAAAACGAAGTGCCAAGGCAATCGCATCGGAAGTACGCGCGTCGATAATTTCTTCGATACGGTCTCTTTCGCAGATGATGCTTGAAAAGAAAACACCGTCAACCAGTTTATGGATGATAACCTGCTTCACCACAATATCAAAGCGGTCAGCGAAGTTTTTGAATAAGTCATGTGTCAATGGTCTTGGCGGACGAATTTCCTTTTCCAGGGCAATAGCAATGGATTGTGCTTCGAAAGCGCCAATAACAATAGGTAATTTTCTTTCCCCATCAACTTCATTTAGAATCAATGCGTAAGCGCCATTTTGAGTCTGGCTATAAGAAATCCCTTTTATAGTTAGTTTTACTAAACTCATAGTACATTAATAAACAAAGGCTGTCTAAAACAAAGGTACAAACTATCCTTGAATTTAGACAGCCTTTTTATAGGCACAAATTAACTAAAATAATATTAATGTTGTGCGGCTTTAAAAGCTTTTAATTTTTCAATCAGCTGAGGAACGATTTGGAATGCGTCTCCTACAACACCATAATCGGCTACTTTGAAGAAAGGCGCCTCTGGATCGGAATTGATAACCACTTTTACTTTAGAAGAGTTAATTCCCGCAATGTGCTGGATCGCTCCTGAGATACCGATAGCGATATATAGGTTAGCGGCAACCGGTTTTCCGGTCTGACCAACGTGCTCACTGTGAGGTCTCCAACCTAAATCGGATACCGGTTTTGAAGAAGCGGTAGCAGCACCAAGAACGGCAGCCAATTCTTCGATCATTCCCCAGTTTTCAGGACCTTTCATTCCACGACCTCCCGAAACCACGATTTCAGCATCCGCGATCGTTACTTTACCTGTAACTTTTTCTACAGATTCGATTTTTACTGAGAAATCAGCATCGTTTAATGATGGAGCGAAATCTTCTTCAGTTAAAGAAGAAGGCGTTTCTGTGATCCCGTATGAATTTTTTGCAATCCCCAATACCTTAACATCGGTAGTAATTTCCGTAATGTTAAAGGCTTTGTTTGAGAAAGCGTTTCTTTTTACTGTGAATGGTGACGTGCTTTCCGGCAGGGCGATTACGTTCGAAGCGTAACCTGCATTTAAGCCTACAGCTACTAGAGGTGCCAGGTATAAAGAATCGGTTGTAGAGGATAAAACCACTACTTTTGTTCCTTCTTTCTGAGCCGCCTGCTTGATAACATCAGCATAAGCTTTAGCATTGAAAGCAGCCAATTTATCATTGGTAACTTTTAATACTTTATCTACTCCGTATTTTGATAATTCGGAAACATCACCTGCGTTAACAGTAACAGCAGTAACGGTTGTTCCCATGGATGAAGCCACTTTCTTAGCATAAGAAGCCAACTCGAAAGCTACTTTTTTAAATTTTCCTTCTGCTGATTCAGCGTATATTAAAATTGACATAGTTTTTAGTTTTGTGTCATAAAGTTTTTAAAGTCTAAAGTCATAAAGAAAACTAACTCTTTCGACTTTTGACATTCGACTTTCGACTGTTAGATTACTTTCGCTTCGTTATGTAATAAGTTGATTAATTCATCCAGATTATCAGGGCTTACCAATTTCACTGCAGATTTTGGAGCCGGTTTTTCGAATTTCACAGCTTTAGTTGTATTGTCAGCACCAACCGGTTCAAGAATCGTCAGCACTTTTGTACGGGCTGTCATGATACCTCTCATGTTCGGTATGCGTAAGTCTTTTTCTTCCACTAAACCTTTCTGGCCGCCAATTACCAATGGTAAATTAGCAGAGATGGTTTCTTTACCGCCATCAATTTCTCTAACTACTTTAGCAGCTGTTCCGTTGATGTCAAGACCGATGCAAGAATTTACGAAATCACTTCCTGTTAAAGCAGCAAGCATTCCCGGTACCATTCCACCATTATAATCTAAAGATTCTTTTCCTGCGATAACCAAATCGTACCCGCCGTTTTTCACTACTTCAGCAAGTTGTTTTGCAACGAAGAAGCCGTCTGTAGGGTTAGCGTTAACACGGATAGCCTCATCAGCACCAATAGCTAATGCTTTGCGTAAAGTAGCTTCTGCATCGGCACCGCCAACATTTACCACAGTTACGTTAGCACCCTGCTGTTCTTTGAACCAGATGGCACGGGTTAAGCCAAATTCGTCATTAGGGTTGATTACAAACTGAACACCATTAGTATCAAATTCTGAATCTCCGTTAATGAAGTTGATTTTTGAAGTAGTATCAGGCACGTGGCTGATGCAAACTAATATTTTCATTTTTATAAGGTTATAAAGTTGATTATTTTCGAGGGACGAAATTAAGAAAATATTTCTAATATAATAGTATGCGCGCATAATAAATGCGAAATTGTCAGTGATTTGAAAAAATATTCTGATTAAATGTAAAAAACATAAGGTAAGAGGCGTTTCTGTTGCGGAAATTTAAATTTAAAATAAAGGAGATTTATAGGAGTAGTAAAGAAAGTAAGATAATAACAAGCCCGATAACGGCACTTTAAATAGGCCTGAAACTATTCTGAAGAAAATAAATTCATCTTTGTGATTGCTACATAACCAATAACTAACATAAAATTTTTATTTTTGCTGTTCAATTTTACAGAGATACATACATACTATGAGAACGATACAGTTTAGAGAAGCGGTTTGTGAGGCGATGAGCGAAGAAATGCGTCGCGACGAATCGGTATATTTAATGGGTGAAGAAGTAGCAGAATACAACGGAGCATACAAAGCTTCCAAAGGAATGCTTGATGAATTCGGACCGAAAAGAGTTATCGATACCCCAATTGCAGAGCTTGGTTTTGCAGGAATTGCGGTGGGTTCAGCGATGAACGGCTGTCGTCCGATCGTGGAATTCATGACCTTCAACTTCTCATTGGTAGGTATTGACCAGATTATCAACAACGCAGCAAAAATGCGCCAGATGTCAGCCGGACAGTTCCCGATGCCAATGGTGTTCCGCGGGCCTACAGCTTCAGCAGGTCAGTTAGGGGCAACGCACTCTCAGGCTTTCGAAAACTGGTTTGCAAATACTCCCGGATTAAAAGTGGTGGTTCCTTCAAATGTATATGATTGTAAAGGATTATTGAAAGCGGCCATCCGTGACAACGATCCGGTAATCTTCATGGAATCAGAACAGATGTATGGCGATAAAGGTGAAGTGCCGGAAGGCGATTACACCATTCCGTTAGGTGTTGCTGATGTGAAACTGGAAGGAAAAGACGTAACCATCGTTTCTTTCGGAAAAATCATCAAGGAGGCATTTGCAGCAGCTGAAGAATTGGCAAAAGAAGGTATCTCTTGCGAAATCATCGATTTAAGAACCGTTCGTCCGATGGATTACGATACAATCATTGCTTCCGTTAAGAAAACAAACCGTTTGGTAGTTTTGGAAGAAGCATGGCCATTTGCTTCCGTAGCTTCAGAAATCACCTATATGGTTCAGGAAAAAGCATTCGATTATCTTGATGCGCCAATCCAAAGAATCACAACAGCAGATACTCCGGCACCTTACTCGCCAACTTTATTAAAAGAATGGTTGCCAAATGCTTCGGATGTCGTGAAAGCGGTTAAAAAAGTAATGTATAAATAGGTCATTAGACTTCTTAGATCATTAGACTTCTTAGATTTTCTAAAATGTCTAAAAATCTAACTTTCTGATAATCTAAAAAAAGCTATATTTGGACTTCACTGACAGAACCGTCGGTGAAGTTTTTTTTTGAAGCCATATATGAAGAAGTTATTTCTGTTTTTAAGTCTTTTTATCTCCTGCATGAACCTATTGGCGCAGACCAAAGTAGGGGGTGTGGTATACGATGAAACCAATAAGCCAATGGGGTACGCAAGCGTTTATTTCAAAGGTTCTACCGAAGGAATTGTCTCCGATGAGAACGGACGTTTCTATCTGCAGTCGGACAAAAGCTATAAGGTATTGGTAGTTTCTTTTGTCGGATATAAAACCCTGGAGCTTCAGCTGACCCAGGCGGTCAATCTGAACATGAAAATCTCCATAATTCCCGACAATATGATTCAGGAAGTGAAAATATACACCGGGAAAACATCCAAAAAGAACAATCCGGCACTTGATATCCTCCGGAAAATCTGGGAACGCAAAAAGAAGAACGGACTGCATATGTTTGATCAGTACCAGTATGAGAAATATGAGAAAGTTGAATTTGACCTGAACTCCATCGACAGCGCTTTCATGTCCAATAAAATTTTTAAAGGCATGGAGTTTATCTGGGACCGAATCGATACCTCGCGAATTACCGGTAAAGCCTATCTGCCAATATTCATCAACGAAACCTTAAGTGATTTTTATGCCGACAATAAGCAAGGCAAATCCAAAGAAATTGTAAAGGCAAACAAGAACTCCGGACTAGGTACTGGCGATGGTGTGAGTACGTTCATTAAGGATTTATACGCCGAATATGATATCTATGACAACTACCTGAAGTTTTTCGATAAGGATTTCGTAAGCCCGCTTTCGCGCACGGGAATCAACGTATACAATTACGTGTTGTCCGACAGTGCCTTTATCGACAACAAATGGTGCTTCAATATTGTTTATTATCCAAGAAGAAAGAATGAGCTGACTTTCAAAGGCGATTTCTGGGTAAACGACACAACGTTTGCTATCAAGAAAATCAACATGGAAGCCAGTAAAAGCGCCAACATTAACTGGGTAAAGGAAATTTACATCGAACAGGAATTTGAAGTTTTGAACGATTCGGTCTTCCTTCTTAAACGTGACCATATGATGTCGGATTTCAGTTTGTCCAAGAAAGAAAAATCAAAAGGTGTTTATGGAAAACGAACTACCATGTTCCGAAACCATCAGTTCAACATCCCGAAAGAGGACAAATTCTATAAAAAGGAAGTCGACAGCTATAATTCGGAAGTTTATGAAAAAAGCGACGAATATTGGGAAGAAAACCGTTTTGAAAATCTAAATAAAAATGAGAAAAGTATTTACGGACTTCTCGATACCTTAAATACAATTCCGAAATTCAGACGTTTTTACAACATTGCTACTATTTTAGCCAGCGGTTACATTGAGATACCAAAATGGAAAATGGACTACGGGCCAATTTTCTCCACCTATGGTTTTAATAATGTAGAAGGTATGCGTCTGCGGGCAGGCGGCCGAACGTATTTTGGTTCCAACGATTTATGGAGGATTGAAGGATATACCGCATACGGCTTCGAAGATCATCAGTTCAAATACGGATT
>NZ_CAMLMK010000047.1 GCF_946481155.1 uncultured Flavobacterium sp. | reverse complement strand
CCGCCTGAGTAGTGTCGATGTATGTAAAAGAAGAAGCCATATCTTTCATAGTCTTCTTGCTATTAAAATAATCGTCCGAATAAACCTCAGTGATTTTTCCAGCCTTAATTCCTTTTATCAGAACATCAAATAAAGAACGTCTTTCTTTACCAATATTAGCAGTATCAATTGGGAAGTACAATGGAAAATTCACTCGCTCATCAAGATCAATGATTTCCCAAGTAGTTTTTCCCATCAATACGTCACGATCGTGCACATAACCATAAGGTAATGGCTTGTCGTTATCCGCATTCATTTGAGCTGCAGTCTTTTTGCCAATCTCATCAGGAGTTTTGGCATTTAATAAATTTGACTGTGCGAATGAAGTGTAACTTCCTGCAACCGCAAAAATTACTAATAAAAATTTTCTCAATTTCATGTTCAAAAATTAAAGTTATCTAAGTTAACCTGTACTTAAATGATTATTGAATTTCGTAAATAACCGGAGCTGTTTTACCAGTCATTACGTTAGCTGTTACGCCCACAATTTTTGTTTTAATATCAGAAATTGTAACCTGATCACCACGGCTAGCTCTAGCCATAGCAGCTTTACACTGAGCATTTACTCTGTCTCCATTCACAATTACAGCTGCCTGTCCTTGTACTTTGAATGTAAATTGAGTTACCTGGAAAGTTAAGTCATACAAGAAATCCGGTAATTTCGCAGAAATCTGAGAAACTTCCAATCTGGACTTTTGACCTTTCACAACACCCATCTCTCCACCGATTGCACCGATTGGAGCAGGAATATTTTTGATACGGAATACTTTTTTATCAGAAACAGTTTTTCCATCAGCCATTTTTCCAGTTGCAGTAATAGTAACTTCTGTACCAGATCCAGGATTTAAATTATATTTTCCTTTTCCAGCTGAAGTTAAACCAGGAGCAGATGCAGTAACTTTATCCTCAGAGATACCTGCGAATGAAATTGTCATTGGGTTAGGTAAACCTCTATATACAACGTTCATTTTATCTGCAGAGATATTCGCTGAATTAGGACGCGGAACAACCACATACTTTCCTTCGAATTTCAATGGAATGTTTTTACCATCCTCTAAGAATGTAAACGTACCACCGAAAGATTGCTCTCCAATTCCACCAGCAGTCATCGAAATTACAGCCTGACCATTTTCAATTTTACCAGGACCGTTGAATGATGTTGGTTTAGTATTAGCATCGTATTTACCTAATACAACTTTACCTGTAACTTGTTCACCTTGGAAATAAACGTTTTTATCAAGAGCTACAATTGCCTGGAAATTTTTCATCGAAGCAGCTTCTTTAAAGGTATTACCCATTAAAACATTGTAAACACCTGACTCCATCATTTTGATGTCGTTTTGCAACGCTGACAATTTAGTCAAAGATGCAATTGCCGGGAATCCTTTGTAGTGGTAATCTAAATATTTTTTAGTTACACCTTCACCATCTTTAACATCAGTTGTACTGAACTTCTGATCTAATTCTTTGATGATCGGCTGGAATTTCACATCCTTACCAAATACTGCTTTCATATCAGCAACGAATTTCTCAAATTTTCCAACAACTTCTTTCCCTTTTGGAGAATAACCGTCGCCTTCAAACCATAATTCGTCAATCTTATCACCTTTATCCATAGACTCGTATGGAAGTTTCCCTGTTTTCTCATCTGCCTTAAAATCAGCAGAGATTTCTTTCTTCAAGCTTTCTATATAACCATAGAAACCTTCAGATAATTTAGAAATTTGCTGTGCCTGATCGTTTGGTGTTTTAAACTTTAACGGATCTTCACCAGCTTTTTGCTCTAAGAAATTTAATAATTTTTTATTGTATTCTGCTGTTGTTACGTTCGAAGTATCGAATTTTTCGTTCATTAAACCGAACGCCGATAATACTTCTTTTGACATATTCAATGCCAACATCGCGATGAAAACCAAGTACATTAGGTTAATCATCTTCTGTCTAGGGGTTAATTTTCCTCCTGCCATTTCTTCTAATTAGTTTAAAGAATTAATAAAATAATAATGAAACTAATTAGCCTCTGTTACTCATTGCAGAAAGCATTCCGCCATACACATTATTTAATGAAGATAAGTTTGCAGTCAATGATTGCATTTGATCTTTCAATTTCAGGTTGTTTTCAGCAACTTCTTTGTTGATCTCAGCATTACGTGCAGCGCTATCCAATTGGATTTTATACATTCCGTTTAATGTCTCTAATTGAGTAGCAGCCATTCCCATTTCTTCAGCATATTTCTTTTGAGAAGCGATAGCGTCAACTGTTGGCGCCATGTTTTTAGCAGCTCCTTCGAAATTTTTGATGCTGTTTCCTAAGCTAGCCATTAACTCACCGTCAATTTTAGCTTCTTTCAACATTGCATCTAATTTTTGAGATAACAAACCTTGAGCTTCTGTTGGGTTTTCAGCTTTTTTCGCATCTTTTTTCTTTGCGTCACCACCTGCTAATTCAGGGTACACTAAAGACCAATCTAATTCTTTTTCAACTGGATCAAAAGCAGACAAACCGAAAATTAAAGCCTCAGTAGATAATCCTACGATTAGCATTAAACTCGCACCTGGCCAGTGCATTAATTTGAAAAGTGCTCCGATAATTACCACTGCTGCCCCCATACCATAGGCAAAATTCATAACTTTTTTAGGTAGTGCCATAATAAATAAATTTTAGTTAGTTAAGTTAATATATAAAATTGGTTAATTTAAATACTTATTTCGGTTCGTTTGCCGTATTACTTGTTCCCATGTAATCCTGTACCGTTCTGAAACCGATGTACGATCTTGCAGAATCCGCATATTCGTAATCACGTGTACTTACCTGTAGGAAGTAAGCAACATCTTTCCAAGATCCACCACGTGTTACTTTACGCATGTTAGAAAGATCCGGAACGTTCGGGTTCATTGTAGAAACGTACTCGTAAGCAGCAGCATCATAAGAAGAATCTGTCCACTCAGCAACGTTACCAGCCATATTGTATAAATGGAATTCGTTTGGCTCGTATGATTTAGCTTCTACAGTATATAAAGCTCCGTCAGCTGCATAGTCTCCACGGTTCGGTTTGAAGTTAGCTAAGAAACATCCTCTGTCGTTTTTAGCATAAGGACCTCCCCAAGGGTATGTTCCAGACTCTAAACCACCTCTCGCAGAATATTCCCACTCAGCTTCTGTAGGCAAACGGAAAGAGTTAACTTGATCTCTTCCTTTTTTCTTTTTAATGTATGCGTTCTTATTCATTGTTCTCCAAGCACAAAATGCTTTTGCTTGCTTCCAGGAAACCCCTACTACAGGATATTCTCCATAAGCTTGGTGCCAGAAATAATCATTATGCATTGGCTCGTTATAAGAATACGCGAAATCTTTAATCCATACTGTAGTATCCGGATAAATTTGAATATTTTCAGTTTTGATAAATTTACTTCTTTTATTTCTGCTGCTTCCAACAGACTTATCTTTTGCTGCAGCCTGGATATCCATCCAAGAATAACGGAATTTCAATTTAGAAACATCAAAAGTTCTTAAACCGTTATAAGACTCACTAGCCGGTAAATACAATGAATCCATTACTTCTACGTAATACTCATCCGGGTATTTTTGAACATTGTTATGTAATTTCACTTTTCTGTTCAAACGTCTTCCTGAATACGGATCTTCATCTGTACCTACACTATAATAGTTCTCATACATGTATTTGTCGTACGCAGACATCTTAGCAGGATCCTGATCTTTAAAAGCAAAATCACCGATACTTCCTCCTTTACCGCCACTTCCAGCGCCAGGTTTTTGTCCTTGTTCGTCTGCAAGAATAGCCAATCTTGTTCTGGTAATGGAATCTTTCACCCATTCCACAAACTGACGGTACTCGCTATTTGTAATTTCAGTCTCATCCATATAAAATGAACGCACAGTAACCGTTTTAGTCGGAGCATCCTGAACATTAGCTAAATCATCATCTGATTTACCCATAATAAATGCACCTCCCGGAACTAAAGTCATACCATACGGTTTTTCCGGATGCCATTTTCTTCCTTTAACTCCTACTAGTTCACCTCTGTCGTTTTTGTGACAACTACTAAAGAACAATGAAACAAGTGCTGTAAACGCTATGAACTTCTTCATATAAATCTGGGTTAATTATATATACATATTTAAGGGCGTAAACCTATTTATTTATTTTTTAAAAAACAATTATTTTCCTAAAAAAAACTTAAAAAAAACAAATTGTCACAAAAAGTAATGGTTTCTCGCTATTCACTCTATTAAATTAAATTCTTCTTTTGGGCTTTCCACCATCTTTCGGGGATTTCCTGGTTCGTTGCGCCTACGTAATCATCATAGGTGCATGGTAATAACGTACTTCTTCTTAATTTATTGTTAAGATTCGATAAAAATGGTATTTCTATCCACCAACGTTCTGTTTTGTCACTCTTAAAGAAGATTAACTCCTCATCTTCCAACGGAACAATATACTTCAAATAGTCTTCTTTCATCCCAAAAGGATACTCTTTCGAGCGGTAATGAAACCCTTCAATGAAATACCAAAGCACCTGTGCAATCAATACTGCTTCTGCTTTAGAACCATTATTATTAAAGACACCAAAGGAAGTTACCTTGTCACTTATTCCGGAGTAGCGCGAAAGTAAACAAATTTCTTTTCCGTTAAATCCATTTGGCATAAAATTCACAAAATTTCCCGAATCGCATGATTTTACAGCAGTCATATCTACCGTAACCAAATCGGCATCGCGAAAAACAGGCTCTGCAATAGCCGGATTGTTGCAAACTTCCCCTAAACGGTACGCATCAAAATATAATTTTTCTATCAGGTCGATTTCTTCCTGCGAATTGAAATACGTCTGATAACCAATATTACTGTAATTAAACAAATTATTAGGCTCTTCTACAATCATTGACGACAAAAAGGAATGTGCCGGCAATCCGTTTTCTTTTGCGAAATCGAATTTACTGTCCACAGAAACTACATTCACCATTTGCTCCAGCTGATCATACGCTCTGTACATCGCGTAGGTCAGATCCTGCGAACCACCGATTACCACTGGCATGACCTTATTCTTTATTAAATGAGCCACCGCATTTTTCAACACATAATAAGTATCTTCCAATGAATTACCCTGCGCAATATTTCCTAAGTCTACAATTTGCGCCTCCCAATTTCCGGGAAACAGGCTGTAGAATTCTTTTCGGATATGCGTTAAATCGGCTTCATAATTCCCTTCTCCGAAGCCACGGTTTTCCATTACCCCTATTATAGCAATGCTTGCCTTCTCAATATTCGGAAAATCGGTTTCAGAATGAAAAACAACTTTTTTACCTAAAGCCTGACTGCTCAAGTCCTGAACGAACTCGAAAAAATCGGAATCAAGCGGCTGAAAAAAATCGAATACCATACTTTATTTCTTTTTAGCAGTTGGTTTTTTAGCGGCAGTTTTCTTTGCTGCTGCTTTCTTAGCAGGCGCTTTTTTCTCGATTAATTCCTTAACCTGATCCAAAGTCATCGCCGCAGCATCCACATCCTTGCTTAGTTCAATCTTTATTTTTCCTTTGGTAATTACCGAGCGCCCCCAACGTGCTTTTTCCACGCGGATACCTTCGTCTTCCCAATTATGGATTACTTTATCGATATCTTTCTGCAATTTATCTTCAATCAGTTCTGTGATATCTGATTGGGATAAATTATCGAAATTGTATTTTTTGCTTACATTAATAAACATGCCGTTCCATTTGATGAAAGGCCCGAAACGACCCACTCCTTTTTGAACCGGCTCATTCTTATAGGTAGCGATAGGTGCATCGGCTTTTGCTTTCTCATCTATCAGTTCCTGAGCTCTTTCCATGGTAACATCCAAAGGCTCTTCTCCTCTTGGCAGGGAAATAAAAACGCTTCCGTGACGTACGTATGGCCCGAAACGGCCATTGCTTACTTCCACTTCTTCACCTTTATAATTACCCAGCATTTTTGGAAGCAAAAACAAATTCAAAGCTTCTTCCAAAGTGATATTCCCTATATTTTGTTCCGTACGAAGGCTGGCGAATTGCTTGTTCTCGTCGTCGATATCGCCAATTTGCGCCATCGGTCCGAATTTACCTAAACGAACACTAACCTGTTTTCCGGTTTTAGGATCTTTCCCAAGAATCCTTTCACCGCTTTCTCTTTCGGCGTTTTCTTCTACATTCTTAACTGTTGGATGGAAATGTTTGTAAAAGTCGTTCATCATCTGTGCCCATTCGATATTTCCTTCGGCAATCTCATCAAAATCATGCTCCACTTTTGCGGTGAAGTTATAATCCAGGATCGTTTCGAAATTTTTAACCAGGAAGTCGGTCACAATAGTACCGATATCGGTCGGAACCAGTTTCCCTTTATCCGAACCTGTATTTTCTTTCAATAACTTCTCTCCCAGTTTCCCGGATTGAAGGGTTAACTGCGTATAATTTCTTTCCTGCCCTTCCAGATTTCCTTTCTCAACATAATTTCTGTTGATGATAGTAGAGATTGTTGGCGCATAAGTGGACGGACGACCAATTCCTAATTCTTCCAGTTTCTTAACTAAAGAGGCTTCTGTATAACGGGCAGCCGGTCTTGAATATCTTTCGGTTGCGGTGATGTAGTTGTTTTGAAGTCTTTCATTTACCTTCATCGCCGGCAACATACCTTCCTGTTCTTCCTCATCGTCATCATGTCCTTCCAGATATACTTTTAAGAAACCTTCAAATTTGATTACTTCACCCGTTGCGGCGAATATTTCTTTATGATTGTTTGCCTCTATTTTAACGTTGGTACGTTCTAATTCAGCATCGCTCATTTGGGAAGCTAACGTTCTTTTCCAGATCAGGTCATACAAACGCGCCTGATCTCTGTCGATGTTAACCGTGTGTCTTGACATATCGGTCGGACGGATGGCCTCGTGTGCTTCCTGTGCACCTTTGCTTTTATTGGCAAACGTTCTCGGCTTGGAAAACTCTTTCCCGTAAGACTTGATAATCTCCGCCTGAGCAGCATCCATCGCTTCTTTTGAAAGGTTCACGCTGTCCGTTCTCATATAAGTAATAAGTCCGGCTTCGTATAAACGTTGTGCTAATTGCATTGTGATTCCAACAGGCAAATACAATTTACGGGCAGCTTCCTGTTGTAAGGTTGACGTCGTAAAAGGTGCTGTTGGTGATTTTTTGGTAGGTTTTGTTTCCAGATCCGCTACCTTATATATAGAACCGATATTTTGGTTTAGGAAATCTTCGGCTTCTTTTTTCGTAGTGAAATTCTTTGGCAATTTGGCTTTAAAGGTTTTTCCGGTTTCGTTAGCAAATTCTGCTACAACAGAATAAGAAGCTACCGCTTTAAAGTTCTGTATTTCACGTTCACGTTCCACAATTAATCGTACTGATACGGATTGCACACGTCCGGCAGACAAACCGCCTTTGATTTTGCGCCATAACACCGGTGACAATTCATAACCCACCAAACGGTCTAAAACCCTTCTGGCCTGTTGGGCATTTACCAGATTGTAATCGATACCTCTCGGATTCTCGATTGCCTTCTGGATAGCCGATTTCGTTATTTCGTGAAAAACAATACGTTTTGTTTTGCTTGGATCCAGTTTCAGCTCTTCTGCAAGATGCCATGAAATAGCTTCTCCTTCGCGGTCCTCATCGGAAGCCAACCAAACCATATCGGCTGCTTTAGATAACGTTTTCAATTTACTCACCAGGGCTTTTTTGTCGGGAGAAACTTCATATTTTGGTTTAAACCCATTGGCTACGTCTACCCCAATTTCTTTGGAGGGAAGATCTGCTATATGCCCATAACTGGACTCTACCTGATACTCGCTTCCTAAAAACTTTTCTATGGTTTTCGCCTTTGCCGGTGACTCAACGATCACTAAATTCTTTGCCATTTACTGTTTATTTGAACCGCAAAAGTATATGAATTTTTTAAATATTGCGTTTTTGGGAATTTTAAAAGTAAATTTTATCGTTGAAAAGTCAATCTACACCTATGTAGTATCCAAAAAATCAAAGCCACCTTTCTGATAAAACTTTTGTTAAACAAATCTGCCATCTTGTCATAAAATAAAATTTAGTACTATCTTTGCTCACTGATTTTTACACTTTAGAGTGATTTATGGAAAAGGAAATTGACGAGAAAAAACAAGGCACCAGCCTTGTTTTAGAACAAAAAGAAGAGAATACCAAAAAGCTTTTTATTGAAAGTTACGGCTGTGCGATGAATTTTTCGGACAGTGAAATTGTAGCTTCTATTTTAACCGAACAAGGATACAACACCACCCAAAATCTGGAAGAAGCCGATTTGGTACTGGTGAACACGTGCTCGATTCGCGACAAAGCAGAACAGACCGTTCGTAAACGTCTGGAAAAATATAATGCGGTAAAACGCAGCATCAATCCGGGAATGAAAGTGGGCGTTTTAGGCTGTATGGCCGAGCGTCTGAAAAGCCAGTTTCTGGAAGAAGAGAAAATCGTGGATATGGTTGTGGGTCCCGATGCCTACAAAGATTTACCGAATCTTCTGAAAGAAGTAGAAGAAGGACGCGATGCGATCAACGTAATCCTTTCCAAAGACGAAACCTACGGTGACATTTCGCCGGTTCGTTTGCAAAGTAACGGAATCAATGCCTTTGTTTCCATCACCCGTGGCTGTGACAATATGTGTACATTTTGCGTGGTTCCTTTTACCCGTGGACGTGAGCGCAGCCGTGAACCGCAATCCATTTTGGAGGAAATCAAAGATTTATGGGAAAGAGGTTTTAAAGAAGTATGCCTGTTAGGACAAAATGTTGACAGTTACCTTTGGTATGGCGGCGGACTTAAAAAAGATTTCGAAAAAGCTACCGAAATGCAGAAAGCTACGGCAGTGGATTTTGCGCAGTTATTGGAAATGTGCGCGATCCAGTTCCCGAAGATGCGTTTCCGTTTCTCGACTTCGAATCCTCAGGATATGCATGAAGAAGTTTTGCATGTAATTGCGAAACACCATAATATATGTAACTATATCCACTTGCCGGTACAATCGGGAAGCACGCGTATTCTGAAAGAAATGAACCGTCAGCATACCCGTGAAGAATACATGGCTTTGATAGATAAAATTAAGACGATTATTCCTGGGTGTTCCATTTCACAGGATATGATTACCGGTTTCCCTACCGAGACAGAAGAAGATCACCAGGATACTTTAAGCCTTATGGAATATGTGGAATATGACTTCGGTTATATGTTTGCCTATTCGGAAAGACCGGGAACTTTGGCAGCCCGAAAAATGGAAGACGATGTTCCGGAAGAAGTTAAAAAACGTCGTTTGCAGGATGTTGTTGATTTACAGCAGGAATTAAGCTTAAAAAGAACCTCGCGTTTTCTAAACCAAACCGTTGAAGTCCTAATCGAAAAAGCCTCAAAAAAATCAGATGCCCACTGGAGCGGAAGAAATTCTGAAAATGTGGTGACCGTTTTCCCTAAAGGCGATTATAAAGTAGGCGATTTCGTGATGGTAAAAGTTAATGACTGTACGACTGCAACCTTAATTGGTGAAGCGGTTGGCTATTCGGAGATGCAATAATTATTAGCCACAGATTAAAAGATTAAAAAGATTATTAAATAAATTTAGATGGAACACTACCGGGAAGAAGAAACCTATCAGATCATTGGAATTTGCATGGAAGTCCACAGAAATCTGGGTCCCGGATTGTTAGAAATAGTATATAAAGATGCCTTAGAAATTGAATTTAAAGAGAAAAATATTCCCTTTGAAAGAGAAAAAGAGTTTGCTATAGAGTACAAAGGAAAAATATTACCTCATAAATTTTATGCAGATTTTATAGTAAACGAGGATATTATTTTGGAAGTTAAAGCCATTAAAGAATTCTCTGGTGAACATTTCGCACAAATATTAAATTATATAAAATTAGCTGATTCTGAAATTGGCTTATTAGTAAATTTTCAAACAAAATCATTACAGCACAAAAGATTTGTAGTCTAAAATCCGCATAATCCTTTAATCTGTGGCATTTTAAAATAACAGATAAATAATCATAATTAAACAATAGATTGCTTCACAAATTAGCAATGACATATGGAATCAGTTCAAGCCACAAAACAGCGATTTGAAATTATCGGGAACGACCCGAAACTCAACCGTGCCATTGAAAAAGCCATTCAGGTTGCCCCTACTGATATTTCGGTTCTGGTTACCGGGGAAAGTGGTGTGGGAAAAGAGAGCATTCCTAAAATCATCCATTCGCTTTCGCACAGAAAACATGCTAAATATATAGCTGTAAACTGCGGAGCGATTCCGGAAGGAACCATTGACAGTGAATTATTCGGGCATGAAAAAGGCTCATTTACCGGTGCTACAGGTGCCCGAGAAGGTTATTTTGAAGTGGCCGACGGCGGTACGATTTTCCTTGATGAAGTAGGCGAACTTCCCTTAACTACACAAGTACGTTTGCTGCGTGTGTTGGAAAACGGCGAATTCATAAAAGTTGGTTCCTCACAGGTACAGAAAACCAATGTACGTATAGTAGCGGCTACCAATGTGAACATGAACGAAGCCATTGAAAAAGGAAAATTTCGTGAAGATCTGTACTATCGTTTAAGTACTGTAGAGATTGGCTTGCCACCACTACGCGAGCGAAAAGACGATATCCACTTATTGTTCCGGAAATTCGCTTCGGATTTTGCGCATAAATACAAGATGCCGCCAATAAAACTGGATGACAACGCCGTTCAATATCTGATAAACTATCGCTGGAGCGGAAATATACGTCAGCTTCGAAATGCCGCAGAACAGATTTCAGTTTTGGAAACCAACCGCGATATTACACTTGCCACGCTTCAGTCGTATTTACCACTGGAGAAAAGCAACCTTCCTTCGGTTATAGGCACTACAAAATCGGAAAGCGATTTCAGTTCGGAAAGAGAAATTCTGTATAAAGTCCTTTTCGATATGAAAAGCGATTTAAATGACCTGAAAAAGCTAACCTTAGAACTGATGCAGAGCGGTAATGTGAAAAATGTCCAGGAAACCAATAAAAATCTGATTCAGCGTATTTACGGACAGAAAGAGGAAACGCAAATTCCGTTTGAAGAACCTTCATTAGCCGCGATTCCGGTCCAGAACCAAAACCTTGAGGAAGACTTTGAAGACGATGATGATGAAAATTACCTTTTTGCAGAAGCGGTGGAAGAAGAAGATTCGCTTCGTCTGGACGCAAAAGAAATTGAACTCATCAAAAAAGCGCTGGAAAGAAACAAAGGAAAACGAAAAGCGGCGGCAGATGAATTGGGAATTTCAGAAAGAACGCTTTACAGAAAGATAAAACAATTCGATTTATAGTATATTTGGATTTTAAAACAAAAATGAAACACATACAATATATAGTTGCCTTTGTACTTCTTTTCAGCTTTAGTGGCTGTTCGGTATACAACTTTACCGGTACCGGAAAAATCGATGCGAAAACGTTTCAGGTGAATTATTTCCAGAACAATGCGTCGTTAATCGAACCGGGGATTGAACGTACGTTTACCCTTGAGCTTCAGGAAATCCTGCAAAACCAGACGAACCTGAACCTGACAAATTCCGGTGGCGACCTTATTTATGAAGGTGAGATCAAGGATTACCGAATCACTCCGATGACGGCTACCGCGGATCAATTGGCAGCGCAAAACCGACTGTCGATTACCGTAAACGTCCGTTTTATCAACAAGAAAAACCCGAATGACGATTTCGAAAAACCTTTTTCCTTCTATTATGATTTTGACGGCAACCAGCAATTGGTAGGCGCAAAACTTACGGAAGCGCTGGATGTTATCTTCGAAAGAATCACTCAGGATATTTTTAATGCCTCATTAGCAAAATGGTAGAAAAAGTTTCACAAACTAAAAACTAAACTTTGAACGTAACCGATTTAACATACCTGATCAACAAGCCTGATTCCATCAACGGAAGACAGACCATCGAGCTGGAAACAGTACTGGGTGAGTTTCCGTATTTTCAGGCGGTGAGAGCCTTGCATCTGAAAGGGCTTTACAATCAGAACAGTTTCCGTTACAATCAGGAGTTAAAAAAGACGGCAGCCTATACAACCGACCGTAGTGTGCTTTTCGAGTTTATCACTTCGGAGGATTTTACGTCAATCCAGAAAGTATTCCTGGAAGAAAAAGAAGCGGCGATCAACGACATTATTGTGAATCAATATAAGATCGTTGTTTCCGACAAAATTGAAATTAGTCCAAAGACGAATACGTTAGAACAATCAATTCTTTCTTCCATTCAGATTGCAGAACCGGAACCAATTACGGAAGAAATTCTGCGGGAAGTTGCCGAAGCGCAGGAACAAGAGGAAGAACAACAGGAAGCTCTTGAAGCGAAACTGGAAATCGGAAAGCCTTTAGATTTTTCAAAAGAAGAGAAGCACTCGTTCCAGGAATGGCTTCAATTAGCAAAAATAACCCCTATAGATCGGGAAAAAGAGTCGCAGGAAACAGAAATCGACGAAGAAAAAAAGAAAAAAACCGAGTTGATCGACAAGTTTATTGAAACCAATCCGAAAATTATTTCGGTGAAAAATGCTCCTGTAAACCCGATAAATATTGAGAAATCCACGCAGGACAATTCCTATTTAATGACCGAGACTTTGGCTAAAGTATATCTTGAACAGAAAAAATATCAAAAAGCGATACAAGCTTATGAGATTTTAATTTTGAAATATCCAGAAAAAAGTAGTTTCTTTGCAGACCGAATTTCGGATATTAGACTTTTGCAACAAAATAATAATTAAAGATTTAAAATATGTTTTCAATTTTTTTAGTGTTAATCACAATCGTATGTTTTTTACTTGTAGTAGTAGTTATGGTTCAAAACCCTAAAGGTGGAGGTTTATCTTCAGCAATTGGTGGATCACAAATGATGGGTGGTGTACAGAAAACAAATGATTTCTTAGACAAAAGCACATGGACATTAGCAGGTTTGTTAATCGCTTTAATCTTATTATCAAGTTTAAGCTTCACAGGCAACCTGGGCGACAATGCTTCAAAAATCATTGATAACAGCACTACTGCTCCGGCACCTGTACCAGCGCCTGCTGCGACAACCGCAACTCCGGGAGCTCCTGCACAAGAAACACCTGCTACAACTGATGCTGCTCCGGCTGCAACAGAAGAAGCTGCAAAATAATTACCAGCAAAATGCTTTTAAAATGCCAGCCTGACAATGCTGGCATTTTTTATAGGAAATAATGTCAGTTTTTAGCGCTTGGCATAATTTCTGAAAAAAAAGAGACAATCAATAATAATAACATAAATACATATACTTATGGCATTAAACATTAAACCACTTTCAGACCGCGTTCTTGTAGAACCAATGGCAGCGGAAACCCAAACTGCCTCCGGAATCTTCATTCCCGACACAGCAAAAGAAAAACCACAAAAAGGTATCGTTATGGCTGTTGGAAACGGAACTAAAGACCACACTATGACTGTAAAAGTTGGCGACACTGTTTTATACGGGAAATATGCCGGAACCGATTTAAAATTTGAAGGCAAGGATTATTTGATTATGCGTGAGGATGACATCTTAGCAATTATCTAAATAACTTAATTACAAAATCAACTAATTACACAAAGAAATGGCAAAAGATATAAAATTTGATATTGAAGCACGCGACGGTTTAAAACGCGGTGTGGATGCATTGGCAAATGCAGTAAAAGTAACTTTAGGCCCGAAAGGCCGTAACGTAATTATCGGGAAATCGTTTGGAGGACCGACTGTTACCAAAGACGGAGTTTCGGTAGCGAAAGAAATCGAATTGAAAGACCCATTGGAAAATATGGGCGCACAAATGGTTAAAGAAGTAGCTTCCAAAACCAATGATTTAGCCGGAGACGGAACAACAACAGCAACAGTTTTAGCTCAGGCCATCGTTAAGGAAGGCTTGAAAAACGTAGCAGCGGGAGCAAATCCAATGGATTTGAAACGCGGTATCGACAAGGCAGTAGAAGCTATTGTGGCCGATTTGAAAAAACAGGCTAAAGAAGTAGGAAGTTCAACTGAAAAAATCAAACAAGTAGCTTCTATTTCAGCGAATAACGATGAAGTTATTGGTGAATTGATCGCTATGGCTTTCGGAAAAGTTGGAAAAGAAGGTGTAATTACTGTTGAAGAAGCAAAAGGAACCGATACATATGTTGACGTTGTGGAAGGAATGCAGTTCGACAGAGGGTATTTGTCTCCGTATTTCGTGACCAATCCAGAGAAAATGGAAGCGGAATTAGACACGCCATATATTTTATTATACGACAAAAAAGTATCCTCTTTAAAAGAGTTACTTCCAATATTAGAGCCGGTAGCACAATCCGGAAAACCCCTTTTAATCATTGCTGAAGATGTTGACGGCGAAGCACTATCTACATTGGTAGTAAACAAATTGCGCGGTGCCCTGAAAATTGCAGCAGTAAAAGCACCTGGATTTGGTGACAGAAGAAAAGCTATGTTGGAAGACATCGCTATTTTGACTGGCGGAACTGTTATTTCAGAAGAAAGAGGATTTACTCTTGAAAATACAACTTTGGAAATGTTGGGAACTTGTAAAAGAGTTACCATCGACAAAGACAATACTACCATCGTAAGCGGAAACGGCGAGCACGACATCATCAAAAACCGTGTAAACCAGATCAAGGCACAGATGGAAACCTCAACGTCGGAATATGACAAAGAGAAATTACAAGAGCGTTTGGCTAAATTAGCCGGGGGAGTTGCTGTACTTTATGTTGGTGCTGCTTCAGAAGTGGAAATGAAAGAGAAAAAAGACCGTGTAGACGATGCTTTACATGCAACCCGCGCCGCTGTTGAAGAAGGAATTGTTGCCGGTGGTGGTGTTGCTTTACTAAGAGCTAAGAAAGTATTAGACAAACTAAAAGCAGACAACGCTGACGAAGCAACCGGAATCCAGATTGTTTCCCGTGCTGTTGAAGCACCTTTGAGAACCATTGTTGAAAATGCAGGTTTAGAAGGTTCGGTAGTAGTGGCAAAAGTATCGGAAGGAAAAGACAACTTCGGATACAACGCTAAAACGGATGAGTATGTAGACATGTTGAAAGCAGGTATCATCGATCCTAAGAAAGTAACTCGTGTAGCTTTGGAAAACGCAGCATCAGTTTCAGGAATGATCTTAACCACGGAATGTGCGTTAGTAGAGATTAAAGAAGAAAATGCCGGAGGCGGAATGCCAATGGGGGGCGGAATGCCGGGAATGATGTAATTACTTACAATAAATACTATTCACACAACTGCCTGGGCTAAAATTCAGGCAGTTTTTTTATACCTTTGCGCGAAATAAATTATCTGACAATGAAGACTCCTAAAATATTCTTCCTGATTCTAGTGTTTCTTTTATCAATGGCAGGTTTTTCCCAGGCACCGATGCTGCAAAACCAGGACAAGGTATCGACCGCAATTACCAATTATTTCAAATTGGACAGGGAAAATATTCATCTGCATTTGAATAAAAATCAATTCCTGACCACTGATAAAATTTGGCTTAAAGGATATATCACCGAGAAGAAAACAGGTTTGCCGTATGACCCAACCTCGAACGTATTTGTAACTCTTCTGGATGAAAATGGATTGAAAATAAAATCCTTCCTTTTTTATGCTGAGAACAGCACTTTTGAAGGAAGTATTCCGCTGGATCCCAAATACAAAACCGGAAAATATTACCTTCAGGTATTCACGAACTACATGAATAATTTTTCGGAGGACGAATCATCTGTTTACAAAATCTACATCTTAAATCCTTCTGAAAACAAAAAAATAACCACCACAGAAATTAACTACGCAAGTGTTGGCATGACTTTTTCTCCGGAAAGCGGCGTCCTTCTCGAAGGTGTAATAAATACTGTAGCCATTCAGGTTAAAGACTGCAATAATAATGGTGTGGCAGTAAAAGATGGTACAGTATACGATTCAAAAGGAACTGTTATCACTACTTTCTCTACGAACGCTTTTGGTTATGGTAAATTTGACATCGTCATGAAACATAATGAAACGTACAAGGCGATCATCAAATTAAACGAAAAAACTATAGAAAAAACACTGCCTCAACCTACACTAAACGGCATCACTTTTTCAGTAAACAGCTATACTTTTTCAGACAAAGCCATCTTGAAAATAAAAACAAATGAGCGAACTTTAGCATCCGTAAACAATGAACGTCATTCAATTGTAGTACAAAAAAACAATTCGGCATCATACCTGGAATTCTCTTTTGATAATAAAACCGAGAAAACCATTTCGATACCCACTGAATTGTTTTCGGGCGGAGTAAACACTATTTATCTATTGGACAAGAATCTTTCTAAAATTGGAGAAAGGGTTATTTATAAACAACAGTACACAAACAGTAAAACAGATTTACAGGTTGCCCTAAGTGCCAACGACTCCATCCACATCAACGGAATCACCTCACTACCGCTTGCCGAAATGAGTATTTCTGTCTTACCGGAAAACGCGCTTTATGACAACGGGTCACAAAACATATACAACGCCAAGGTATTTAGTGATTTAAAACAAAATATTCCGGGCGGAGCTTATTTTCTAAGTGATTTCAACCGAAATAAGCACTTTGAACTGGACAACATATTAATAACCTCGCAATCTAAATACGATTGGAAGGCTATTCTCTATACCCTTCCAAAAGAAAACTATGAATTTGATAACGGATTAAACATACGAGGGAAAATAAATACCGAGTTAAGCAATAAAGCTGATTACAAAGTCAACCTTACTTCCCTGGTTTTTGGCATTAATGAATTTACCTCAATTACAGACACTAATGAGTTTTACTTCAAGAACCTTTATGCAACAGACTCCACCAAAATACATTTCAGCCTGCTAAACAAAAAAGGCAAAATGGATGAGATGAAAATGGCTTGCTCGATTACTAACAATAAAAGAAATTTCAACAAGCGGTTTACATCAGAAAGTACTCTATGTCCCACAATATTCAAGGATATTAAGAGTAATGAAGACGGATTCTTTCCTCAGATAGCAAATACCACTCTTCTTGACAGCATTTCAGTAACCGGCGCGAAAAAGAAACCGGCACTGACCAACAGTCAGCGCTTCGGAAATGGGATGTCGAAAGGTTATAAGATTTCTGAGAAAGATGCGACTTCTTTTCGGGACGTATTACAGTTTATTGCCAGCCATGGTTATGATGTAAGTACAGAAGCAGGAAATGTCATTATCGTGGGCCGTGTTGCCACCTCTTTCTTAGGCACTAAAAGCCCCGCAGTATTTATGGACGATGTCCCGGTAAGTGATTTCAATCTCCTGTTAAATTACAGTCTGATTTATATCGATGAAATCTATGTTAATAAAAGAGGTTACGGTGGAGGCATGAATGCCAGTAATGGTGTAATCCGGATCTATACCAAAAAAGGTATTGATGCAGTACGATCATCAACAAGAATAAAATCGGGATCAATAGTAGTTGAAGACGGTTTTCAGCCATGGACAGAGTTCGTTACCCCGAAATATACCAGCTTCAGAGATAACGGTTTTCAAGCCTACGGAACGATAAACTGGATCCCAAAAGTTGCAACCGATACGAATGGCACTTTCAAATTTGCTATCCCGAATCTTTATCAGGCAAAAGTAAAAGTAATTATAGAAGGAATTTCCTCCGACGGGCAAATCATATGTGAAATAAAAACCCTTGAAATACCGCAATAAACAAAAGCCGTTCAGGAATCCTGAACGGCTTTTTCAATTAATTTAACTAACTAAATTTACCCAATTTTTGCATGATCTATATAATGCGTATGGCATTAACGTGCGATTCTGAATTAAATTGTATTCTGAATTAAATAACATGAAAAGAAATAAAAAAAGCCCTGTGAAAAATCAGGGCTTTTTTTATTTCTTTAGCTTATCGCTCATACTGGCAACAGGCATGGAGGTTGGAATATTCTGCATCAGAAGCCTTCGCGTTTTTAGTATCGTGACCGGCTTTAGCTATCACTTTCTCAACTTCGATTGCCGAACATTTTTCTTCATTGAGAATCAAATGAAGCATCTGGTCATCGGAATGCCATACCGCCGATTTTACGCCTGAAACGGAATAAGCCGCCTTTTCGATTCGTTTTTTACACATTTCGCAGTTGCCTTTTACTTCAACTTCCGCTTTTGCATTTTTCTTCTTTTTTTCCTGTGCCTGCACTGTAAGTCCGAATAGCGAAACTAACAGCATTACTATAATTTGTCTCATGTTTTTATTTTTTAAAGGTTTGAAAACCTGTGCAATTATAATTATTTTATTTTAAATCGGATACCCGCATAATACATTTGCCCGAAAACCGGAGCATATACCATAGAACTGTCAAAATACGTACCAAACGGATCGTCAGCACTTAAAATTGCATTTTTTTGTTTGTAATTCCCAATATTTTCTCCTCCGACGTACACTTCAAACACACTTGAGAATGTTCTGGTAATCTGCGCATTCATTACCGAAAACGGATTAGAGTATTCGCCCAATTGATAAGGAGCCGGGTTGGTACTGGTATTCGGAAGACGCTGTTTGCCCATCCAGTTATAGGTGAAATCAAATTTCCATTGTTTCCCTTTTTCCCTGATATGCGTTTCATACGCCAAATTGGTAAAAAAACGGTGCTTCGCCTGTAAAGGACGTTCGAGAGTACCCGACAGATAGTCGGTTTGAATATCGTAGAATTTATAAGCGGTACGGACCGATAAATGCGTCATTAAATCGACATTGAAATCAATTTGCAGGCTGTTTGCATGTGATTTTCCGTCCAGATTATGAAAAATCACCTGTTGCGGACTATAATCTAAATCGACCACTGCCTGGTTTTGAAAATCAGTTCTGTAGTAATCTAAAGTCACTTCCGCCTTTTTGCCAAATAATTGGAAGCCCTGCATAAAGCTGAATCCGTAATTCCAGGCAATTTCAGGGTCTAACCCGTAGGCTCCGTTTCCTGAGTCCAGGATGGAAAATACTCTTGAACTGGCTAAAAGCTGCTGGTTTTCGGAAAAAATATTAGCTGTTCGTTTTCCTCTTCCGGCCGATAGTCTGAAAACAGTTTTCTCAAACGGATTGTATTTAAAGTGCATTCGGGGTGTAAAAAACACTCCTAACCGGTTGTGATTATCTACTCTAGCGCCTAAAACAAAGCTCATGTTTTTTAAATTATCAAATGAATATTCAAAAAAAGCACCTATTGAATTATCAATACGTGAAAAATCTTTACTGAAATTCAGCTCCACATGCTCTTCAAATTGGTCATAGGCAAAAGAAACTCCTGTAACAAATTTATTTTTTGTGTTGTTAATAATAGAGTTGAACAACAAGTTTGAAAGGTAGCTTTTATGATGGCTATGATGGATATTGTTTCCGTATTGCGCATGTACTTTGTTGTATTGAAACGCATTTTGAAAACCAATACTCTGAAAAGGCATATCGGGGAAAACATAACCTGTTTTGTTAGACAGTTCGATTTTATCGGTCAACACCTTACTTCCCCACGCCATATTGCTCATATCCTCATGGTCCGGATCATAATGTTCCTGACCGCCAATTCTTTCGTCTTTAAAATATTTGACATTTAAAAAACTGATAATGCCTTTTTCTGCATTATTGTATTGCCATCTGTTTAAAAAATTGACTTGCTGCCCAAGTGGATTGTCTAAAAAATGATCGTGATTCATATCTGCTTTCGTGTTTCTGGTGTTTCCATGCACCATCACTATTGAGCTCAGTTTATCGTTGTAATCATTTTTAAAATGAAGATTCATTTCATACCGTCCATCATTAGAACCATAAATGTTTGCGAAAAAAGGTTCAGCATCCTTAGGATTGAGCAATTCATAGTTAATTTGCCCCGAAATACTCTCGTAACCTTGAGTAACACTACCCGCTCCTTTGGTAATCTGAATACTGGAAACCCATGGCCCCGGCACAAATGAGAATCCGTTGGTTTGCAGCGCCCCTCTTACGACAGGAATATTTCCTTCGCTCATTAATATATAGGCACTGGTGAGTCCAAGCATTTTAATTTGTTTACTTCCCGTAACCGCATCGGCGAAGTTTACATCGATAGACGGATTGGTTTCAAAGCTTTCCGAAAGATTACAACAGGCTGCTTTGAGCAATTCCTTGCTGCCCATCGTGGTCACATTGGCGGTTTTAACATAGGATTTCTGTAGTGAATTTCGTTTGGTTTCTACCACTACTCCCTCAAGTGATTTTACAGCTTTTAACTGAATTATTAAGGTTTTCGGTTCGTGAACCATTAGGTCAATCGTCTCGTAGCCAATATAGCTCACGGTAATTTCATGGCTCCCCGGATTCATTGGCAGGACAAATTTGCCGCTTTCATCGGCTGATACACCTATTGTAGTATCTTTCCAAACGATCGAAGCGCCCGGCAATGGATTATTTTTTTGGTCGGTCACTGTTCCCGACACATTTTCCTGAGCTGAAACCGCATTGGCAATCAGCACGAGGAAAATCGTTAAATACTTATACATGATTTTGATTTTAATGTTTGAAATGGTTTTATTCCGATAGTTTCGGAAAATTCAAAGCATTAAAATCTGTCGTAGAAAATATACTTGCAATAGAGTTTGTAGAGCGGCGGTGCGTTACTGTCGCAATAAAACGAAGCTTCATTGCTTTTAATAACTTCTTCTTCAACCGCTGTAATAGTGGCAGGTTTCCATTCTTCCATAAAGGTAAAAACCCCTAAATCGAGCTGGAAGCTCTTTACGATAACCTCATCGGAAATCGTTTTTTTGATATCTACCTTGTTATTCGTGCAGCAGCTGTCGTGCTCATCGGAAGTGGCACAGCAGGCGTTTTCTTTTTCAACTTTATCTGCAATACAAGGTTCTGACTTTTTATAATCCAATGAAATCTCTGCCAGTTCGCCTCCGCAATAGTGCACATTAAAAGCTAATCCGACATTGGAAACCAATATCAGCATCGCCAAAACAAAACTTATATGCCTGTTAATTTTCATCTTCTTTAAAAAATCACAACAAAAGTAAGTAATATTTTAAAATGGAAAACTAAATTGTTGTTAAATGAAGTTGCGCCCACTTTTCTTAAGCGGAATTTTTCTTCTGATAATAAAACGCAGGTAGAAATAATACCAGAAAAATAGGCTGAATCAAAAATCGTCTTACATAAAAGAGTACCATATAATCCGGTTTTTCAGAAAAATTCAAGACCCAAAAGAAAACGGCAATCAGGAATACGAAGAAAACAGCATATAACAGCGAAACAACTTTCACGAGCTGCACATCCTTGAAGACAATATAAATAATAGCAACAGAAAGACCGGAATTTAAAAAATAGCGGAAAAGTAAGCCCAGGAAAAGCTGTGCAGTGTTGTAAAGCGGTAATTGCATATTTTGAAATTCGCCTTTGAAAAATTCCAGAAAAGGATCATAAAACAAGTGTTTTTCGAATAAGCGAACGCAGGCCAGCAATAGCACCAGCAAAAACACCCCAATCAGGGTAA
>NZ_CAMLMK010000046.1 GCF_946481155.1 uncultured Flavobacterium sp. | reverse complement strand
AAAGTCAAAAGTCAAAAGTCGAAAGTCAAAAGTCAAAAGTCGAAAGTCAAAAGTCGAAAGTCAAAAGTCGAAAGTCGAAAGTCGAAAGTCAAAAGGTGAAAAGGAAAAAATCGTTGGGAAAACGAAAAATCTCATTAACTTAGCAACTCAGCCACTTAGTAACTAATTCAATGAAAGTAGAACACAAAATTCACACTACAATACTAAAAGATACCGAAAGCAATATTTCGGAATTCATTCAAAAGGTTACAGACCAATATGATACATTCAAAGATCGCAACCTTATTCTTGACGTTTCGCATGACAAAACTGCTAATGTGAAAGCTATCAAAGCGTTTTCAGATTTATCTAAAAAGCATAAAAAAGCCAAAAAATCATTCGTAATCGTTGCAGAAAATATCGATTTTAATGATGTTCCTGCCTCTTTATTAGTTGTGCCTACGCTTTTAGAAGCTCATGACATGATTGAAATGGAAGAAATTGAACGCGACTTAGGATTCTAAAATAGTAGGCAGTCACAGTTGGCGGGATTCAGAAACTGCGACTGAAAGCTGCGACTGAAAACTAAAAAATGAAACTAACCATCTTAGGCTGTTACGCCGCAACTCCAAGGACTATTACCAACCCGACTTCACAGGTTTTGGAGATAAAAAACCACATGTTTTTAATTGACTGTGGTGAGGGAACGCAGGTGCAGTTGCGTAAAAACAAAATCAAGTTTTCAAGGATAGAGCATATTTTCATTTCGCATCTTCATGGTGATCATTTCTACGGTTTGGTGGGCCTTATTTCCACATTTATGCTTCTTAACCGCCAATCGGATTTGCATGTTTACGGACCGAAAGGAGTGAAGGAAGTCATACTGCTTCAGTTGCGTTTATCCAATTCATTTACAGGTTACAATCTCTATTTTCATGAACTGGAAAGTAACGAAAGTGAAATCATTTTCGAGGACGAGAAAGTAATCGTAAAGACAATTCCGCTAAAACACCGAATTTATACTAACGGTTATTTATTTCAGGAGAAAAACCGTGAACGAAAGCTCAACATAGAAGCCATTCAGGATCATGACATTGATGTGGTTTATTATCGTAAGATAAAATATGGAGGCGACATTACATTGGATGACGGCAGGGTAATTCCAAATGAAAAACTGACGTTCGATCCGGAGCCGGAGATGAGTTACGCCTTCTGTTCAGATACGGTTTATGATGAAACCATTGTTCCGTTAATTGAAAATGCAACCGTTTTATATCACGAAAGTACGTTTCTCGATACCGAGGAGCATCTGGCAGAAAAAACCATGCATTGCACCGCAAAACAAGCCGCAAATATTGCAAAAAAAGCGAATGTTGAATATCTGCTTTTAGGACATTATTCAACACGTTATGATAAAATTGAGAGGTTTAAAGAAGAAGCAGAAACTGTTTTTTCAAATATTCTTCTTGCTGATGACGGAAGGGAATTTGAATTCTAGATTTTCTAGTTGCTGAGTAACTTAGTATCTTAGTAACATAGTTTTATATCTGTGTTCAATTAAATTTATTAGTTTTTAATCAAAAATGACTCAGCTACTTAGCGACTCAGTAACTCTGTAACTTTCAATAATATGAGCGATTTAAGCAACTACCGAAAATCTTACGAGAAAAGCGAACTGCTGGAGACCAATATTCCGGAAGATCCGATGAACCTGTTTCACCGATGGTTTTATGAAGCTGAGGAATTAGGCGGGATAGAAGAGGTTAACGCTATGACTGTGGCTACGGTTGGCCTGGACGGTTTTCCGAAGTCTAGAGTAGTGCTGCTTAAAAAATTCAATGAAGAAGGTTTTGTGTTCTATACGAATTACAACTCCGAGAAAGGCAAAGCACTGGAAAAAAACCCAAAAGTCTGCTTGTCCTTTTTTTGGCATTCCATGGAAAGACAGGTAATCGTTAAAGGTTTTGCAGAGAAAACCCCTGAGATTTTATCCGATAATTATTTTGACAGCCGTCCGGAAGGAAGCAAATTAGGCGCTATTGTTTCGCCACAAAGCGAAGTAATTCCTTCAAGGGATTTTCTGGAAGAGAACCTGAAAGCTTTAGAAAAAGAATTGGAGGGAAAAGAAATCCATCGTCCAAAACACTGGGGTGGTTATATCGTAAAACCAGTTTCAGTTGAATTTTGGCAAGGCCGTCCTAACCGTATTCATGATCGAATCCGATATGAATTACAGGAAGATTATAGCTGGAAAATTGAGCGACTATCTCCTTAAAAGTCAGTAAATTAGGTTTAAATGTTAAATTTTAGTGTATTTCGTCGATTTTATTTGCAGATAATCGATTTTGATGTACATTTGTCTAGTTATCAATTAGTTATGAAAAATTAATCGCTAACGAAGCAAAGCATTAACATTTAAATTTTTAGTTTATGAAAGTAACAATTATCCGCTCCATTTCGATCATTGCCCTACTTATCACTTTTGCTTCTTGCTCTACTGAAAGTACAGAGGAAACTACACCGGCAACTTCGGGTTCAAATTTCACAGTAGACAACAATTACACTTACAGCAACATTGAATTACAGATTGCTGATTTAGTAAACCAATACCGCATAAGTAAAGGTTTAAATCCATTAGAAAAAATTAATCACATTTCGAATGTTTCTGAGGAGCATGACGAATATATGATATCGATCAATACGTTAACACACGCCCTTTTTGCCCAAAGAGAGGAAAATTTAAGAACTACTTTAGGAGCTGTTGCTGTAGGAGAGAATATTGCCTACAACTATTCTACCGCACAATCTGTGGTTGACGCCTGGAAAAACAGTGCAGCTCATAAAGCCAACATGGAAGGTAATTATACACACTTCGGAATCTCTGTAAGAACTAATGCAGCCGGAAAGATGTACTTTACCAATATGTTTATCAGAAAATAACAAAAATATGTGTTTAGTTTCTGGGTTTTAATTAATCCGAACAAGAAAGCATCCTACTTCATAAGGGTGCTTTTTTTATTTCCAGTCGGCACTAAATCAATTTTATAGATAATTTATAATATGCTAATAATCAGTATTTTAACTATAAATGTTAAAATTTAATGCATTTCATCGATTTAACTTGCAGATAATCGATTTTGATATATATTTGCCTAGTAATCAATTAGTTATAAAAATAACAATGATTCAAAAGCTAAACACAAACACATTATTACATTATTATGAAAGTAACATTAATTCGCTCCATTTCGATCATTGCCCTACTTATCACTTTTGCTTCTTGCTCTACTGAAAGTACAGAGGAAACTACACCGGCAACTTCGGGTTCAAATTTCACAGTAGACAACAATTACACTTACAGCAACATTGAATTACAGATTGCTGATTTAGTAAACCAATACCGCATAAGTAAAGGTTTAAATCCATTAGAAAAAATTAATCACATTTCGAATGTTTCTGAGGAGCATGACGAATATATGATATCGATCAATACGTTAACACACGCCCTTTTTGCCCAAAGAGAGGAAAATTTAAGAACTACTTTAGGAGCTGTTGCTGTAGGAGAGAATATTGCCTACAACTATTCTACCGCACAATCTGTGGTTGACGCCTGGAAAAACAGTGCAGCTCATAAAGCCAACATGGAAGGTAATTATACACACTTCGGAATTTCTGTAAGAACTAATGCAGCCGGAAAAATGTACTTTACCAACATGTTCATCAGAAAATAAGAATTTAAAGATATCTGTTTAGGTTACCGGGTTTAACGACCCAAAATGAAAAAGCATCCGCTACGGCGGATGCTTTTTCTGTTTTTTTCTGTTTTTAAGTGAATGTGTTTATTCCAGACTTAAGATAATAAATTCGCTTCGTCTGTTTTTTTGGTGTTCAGCTTCAGAACAAGGGACATCGTCTGAACAGCCATTAACGAGTTGTGTTTCACCGTAACCTTTTGCAGTCAATCTGCTTGGTTCGATACCATGTTTAACCATATAATTTAAAGTCGATTTTGCTCTTCGGTCCGTTAGACGCTCATTGTATTTATGCGTTTGACGGCTGTCTGCGTGAGAACGGATATCTACTTTCATTTTCGGATATTTCTCCATTACAGCTATGATTTTTTCTAAATCTACCGCAGCATCAGGTCGTATGTTCCATTTATCCAAATCGAAGTAAATAATACTGATGTCGAATAATTTTGCTAAATCAGTACCGGCATCGATTGGCATTACACGTTTTTCAAGTGCAATATCCGCTCGTGTCTCACCGGATTTAATCGGAATGGAAACACTGACTTCTTTAGTCTCATAATCCTGCTTTTCGGCTCGGACATAATATTTCTTATCACATTCGATGTTTTCTTCGAATCGGTAATCACCGTTTGAATCAGCCTCAACGGATTTAATAAGTTCCATATTTGCGTCAAACAAAGACACTTTAGATCCTGGCAATGCCAAGCCGGTTAATTTATCGGTAATGGTACCAATAAGTTTCTGCTCGCACACATTTTCAATGAATTTATAGATATCATCAGAACCAACACCGCCATCACGATTTGAGGTTACAAAACCAACATGGTTTTTTGTGTTTACGATATAAGCGAAGTCATCTTTAGGACTGTTGATTGGTGCTCCTACGTTTTTAATTACAGTGTAGGTGCTGTCTTTATTCATTTTTGATTCGAATACGTCAAGTCCGCCAATTCCTATATGATCATCAGAAGAGAAATACAATACATTCTTATCTGTTACATGCGGGAATGTCTCACGAACAGGAGTGTTAATGCCTTTACCCAAATTTACCGGTGTTCCGAAAGTTCCGTCTTTGTTTATAGCTACTTTGAAGATATCGGATTCGCCATAAGTACCCGGCATATCAGAAGCAAAGAACAGTGTTTTTTCATCGGCACTTAAGGCCGGATGGGCTACACTATAATTATCGCTGTTGAAAGGAAGCTCTTTGATATCATTCCACTTTCCGTCTTTTAAGGTTGCTTTGTAGATTTTAAGTTTGGTAACTTTATCATCGCTTTTTCCTTTTTTACCTTCAATATAATTATTTCTGGTAAAATAAACAGTGGAGCCATCCTTTGTAAAAACCGGAGTCGCTTCGTGGAATCGTGAGTCCAGGGCTTCCGAAAACTCCTTTGCGTCGCTAAGTTTTCCGTCTTCACCTATAGTTGCTTTATACAGATTTGTAAAATACTGACCGGTCCAGTTGTGTTTTCTCTGGAATACTGCGTTTGATTTTCTTGCCGAAGCAAAAACGACATCATTTCCAAGAAAGACAGAACCGTACTCGGAATATTCTGTATTGATACCGGAATCTTCAAGATTATAGCGATCAGAATTTTTTCTTAATTCTGCCAGATAGTCTTTATTATTCAGCAATTCAATGCCGTGGGTATCGTTCGTTTTCTGATAGAACTTCAGCATGTAAGCGTCAGCTCTTTCATATTTTCCAACCGCTTTCAACGACTGTGAATATCTGAAATAATATTCGGCCGGAACATCTTCGGTCATGGCAAATAACTCACCATACCATCTTTCTGCTTTGTCATACTCCCCGTTGAAGTAGTATGAATTTCCAAGTTTTTCGAATAAATCTACTGACTTGTGTCCTTTTTCCGCTACCTTTTCATAAATTTCTATCGCATCGATATATGCATATCTGTCATATTTCTTATCTGCTCTGGCCATTCTTCCCAATTGGGAATACATGGTGCCGAAACTTAAAAAGGTAACCAGAAGTAATAGTTTAATTTTCATAACAAATCATTTTAGAAGAAACGAGGAGTTAACACTTTAGAATTATTGAACAATTCAAATCGCAGGAAGATTTCATGAGATCCGGAGTTATAATTCTGTAATCGAGTAGTTTCTCTATCATAACCGTAGCCCAGGAAGAGCGAGTTTGATATTTGAAATCCGGCCATTGCACTCCATGCAGCGTCCCATCTGTAGGCCGCTCCAAGAGTTAGTTTGTCGTAAATCAGAAAGTTCAGTGAACCGTCTACTTGTAAAGGTGCTCCTTCAACTGCTTTTGCAAGCACGGAAGGTTTCATTTTCAAATTGCTTCCTAAATCAAAAACATAACCTGTTATGAAATAGTAGTGTAATTTTTCCTGTGTAATTGAAACCGAATTATCTTTATAATGATGGGTTTCAAAAAAGTTAGGAACAGACAGTCCGGCATAGAATCTGTCGGAATAAAGATATATTCCGGCACCCACATTCGGACTGAAGTCGTTGTCCAGATTCTGGAATTCAGGGTCATTAGCGTGCTGAATGTTCAGTTTATCAACATCTATGCTGAAAAGATTAGCAGTTCCTTTTAATCCGAAAGCTAATTTATAATTTTCAGACAGCTGCAGATGATACGCTAAATCTGCGGAGATTGCACTTTCATTTGCCGGACCGATTCTGTCGTTGACAAAGGAAAGACCTACACCAAAACTCGAATCACCGATAGGAGTATTGATAGAAAACGCGTTTGTTGTAGGAGCTCCATCTAAACCGATCCACTGGCTTCTGTGTAGTCCGAAGATACTCAGAACTTCTCTTGAACCGGCGTAAGCAGGATTTATATTGATGGTATTATACATATACTGTGTATATTGAGAATCTTGTTGAGAATACCCCATAATACCTATTAATCCTAAAACGAGTGTTATTAATTTTGTTTTCATGTTCACTAATTTAAATAATTTAGTACATAATTAACAGTATTATGAGAATTATCTGTTTAAATATAAGTAACCTGATTTGTCACTCCAATCCCCAGTCTCATTATCTCTATATTTCATGATGTAAAAATAAGTTCCATCAGGTAGCTCTTCACCTCGGTTTAGAGTAGATCGTCCGTCAGATTTTCCGTCGAAGGCAATAGTTGTATTGTTATAACCATCTTTATCGAAAACCTTAATTCCCCATCTGTTGTAGATTTGCACGTTATTTTCTAAATAACATTCAATTCCGTCAATTACGAAGAGTTCATTTAACCCATCATTGTTAGGGGAAACCGCATTATATACTATTATTGTACAAGCTGCTAATACGTTGCAGTCATCGACAACATGGATATAGAATTCATATTTTCTAGGGCAATTGCTTTGGCCTACTTCTAATGTATACGTTACTGTATAGTAACCTACCGGAAGTACTGTTACGTTAAGAATGTTGCCGTTTAAAGCAGATTCAAAACCTTCATTAATTGTCCAGGTACCGTCCAAATCGTCCTGACTGATATCTGCAGGAAGCAGTTGATTCAAGTTATAATTAGCATACGCTGAATCATTATTACATAACTCCGGATTATCAGCATCGAAGAAGTCCTCAACAGTTACATGAATTATCTGAGTAAAGGTGCTCACGTTTCCGCAGGCATCTGTTGCAGTCCATGTGTAAGTTGCAGTATAATTAGGATCTTCATCTACATCGGTTCCTCCGTAAGAAGGATCACTAGGATTAACGATGATCTCACCGGAACAGTTATCATTGAATGTTAATGGACCCGGTGCTACAAATTCTGTACAGGTAACATTGAATTCAGGCATTACTTCTGTTACCAGAGCCGGTGCAATTTCATCAGAAACTGTGATGACCTGTGATACTGAAGAACTGTTTCCGCAGGCATCCACAAAAGTCCAGGTTCTTGTTATGTTTAATGAATTAGGACAATCGCCTTTCACAATAACATCCACACCCTCAGCATCAATATTTCCGGAACAGTTATCAACTGCAGTAAGTGTAACTGCTCTTGGCACTTCCCCGGCACATGAATAAGAAACATTTGCAGGAGCTTCAGGAACTACAGGAGCAGTTTCGTCGGATACTGTGATGTTTTGACTTACGAAAGAAGTGTTTCCACAGGCATCTACAAATGTCCATGTTCTTACTACTGTATAGGAATTTGCGCATTCTCCTAGTGTCACTTCATCGGTACCTTCAACAGTAATCGCTGCGTTACAATCATCTGAAGCTGTTAGAGAAATCATTGCAGGAATTTCACTTCCGCAAGATACGGTAACATCAGCAGGTGCTTCAGGGATAACCGGAGGAGTATTGTCATTTACATTAATTGTCTGAGATACAGAAGAACTGTTTCCACAAGGATCAATAAAAGTCCAGGTTCTTACGACTACATAAGAGTTCTGACAATTGCCTTCTGTGATAGAATCTACACCTTCAGCAACAATTTCTCCGGTACAGTTATCAATAGCTGTTAAAGAAATCATAGCCGGAATTTCGCTTCCGCAGGCTACTGTAATATCTGCAGGCGCTTCAGGAGCGACAGGCGCAATTTGGTCATTAACGGTAATTGTTTGAGAAATAGAAGTACTGTTTCCGCAATCGTCTGTGAAAGTCCATGTTCTTGTGATTACATAATTATTAGGACAATTTTCACCATTTCCATCTGACTGATCAACGCCTAGAGCTAAGATTTCACCGCTACAGTTATCCATTGCAGATAGCCATACAATTGCAGGAACTTCTCCACTACAAGAAACTGTAATAGGATCCGGAGCTGGAGGCGCTACTGGTGGAATCGTGTCGTTAATAGTAATAGTTTGTGATACAGAAGCACTGTTTCCGCAGGCATCCACAAAGGTCCATGTTCTGGTTACAACGAATGCATTCGGGCAATTTCCCGGAACAGTCGAATCAACGCCTTGTACAGTAATTTGTCCACCACAAGCATCATTTGCAGTTAAAGAAATCATGGCTGGAATTTCACTTCCGCAGGCTAAAGTTATATCTGCCGGAGCTTGAGGTACAACAGGAGGAACAGTATCGTTCACATTAATAGTTTGTGATACCGAAGCACTGTTTCCGCAGGCATCTGTAAAGGTCCATGTTCTTGTTACTACAAAGGAGTTAGGGCAATTTCCGGCAGCAGTTGTATCAGTACCTTGTACGGTAATTGATCCGCCGCAGGCATCATTGGCTGTTAATGAAATCATAGCCGGAACCTCTGAAATACAAGATACTGTAATATCAGCAGGAGCTTGAGGTACAACTGGAGGAACGTTGTCATTAACGGTTATTGTCTGTGCGACAGAAGAACTGTTACCGCAGGCATCCACAAATGTCCATGTTCTGGTCACTACGTATGAGTTAGGACAATTTCCAGGAACGCTTGAATCTACTCCAAGAGCTGTTACCGGTCCGCCACAGGCATCGTTAGCAGTTAAGGAAATCATTGCAGGGATTTCAGTTCCGCAGGAAACTGTAATATTTGCGGGCGCTTGAGGAACAACCGGAGCAATATTATCATTTACTGTGATTGTTTGAGAAACAGAAGCACTGTTGCCGCAAGGATCACTGAAAGACCACGAACGTGTAATTACGAATGAGTTCGGACAATTTCCAGGTACAACCACATCTACTCCTAAAACTGTAATTTGTCCGGCACAAGTATCATTGGCAGTCAATGAAATCATTGGCGGCACCTGATCGATACAAGATACGGTAACATTTGCAGGAGGGGTTGGTAATACTGGTGTTGACGCATCATTAACGTTGATTATCTGAGTTGCTGAAGAAGTGTTTCCACAGGCATCAACAAAAGTCCAGGTTCTTGTTACGGTATAACTTCCTGAGCAGCTTCCGCCAGTCATGGCATCCACGCCAACTGCAGTTATTGGTCCGCTACAAGCATCAGTAGCAGTAAGGGAAATCATTGGAGGGATATCTCCGCTACAAGACACTGTTACATCTGCAGGTTCCTGAGGCGGAACCGGAGCAGCGATATCCTGAACATTAATTGTTTGAGATGCAGTTGAAGAATTTCCGCAGGCATCTACAGCTGTCCATGTTCTTGTTACTGAATAAGATCCAGGGCAGTTGCCATCTGTTCTTACATCGTTATAGGTCAAAGTGAAAGCTGAGCCGCAATTGTCGGTAGCCGTAGCTGTAGCAAATTGAGGAACTGCAGGACAGTTGATTGTTGTGGCAGTAGGCAAACTTGCGATTACCGGCGCTGAAATATCCTGAACATTGATAGTTTGAGATGCAGTTGAAGAATTTCCGCAGGCATCTAAAGCAGTCCATGTTCTTGTTATTGAATAAGATCCGGCACAGTTTCCATTAGTTCTCACATCATTATATGTCAGTGTAAATGCTGAACCGCAATTGTCTGAAGCCGTAGCCGTTGCAAATTGAGGAACCGCAGGACAGTTGATTGTTGTAGCAGCTGGCAAACTTGCTATTACCGGAGCAGCGATATCCTGAACATTAATGGTTTGAGATGCAGTTGCTGAATTTCCGCAGGCATCTAAAGCAGTCCATGTTCTTGTTACAGAGTAAGATCCGGCACAGTTTCCGTTGGTTCTCACATCGTTATAAGTAAGCGTGAAAGCTGAACCGCAATTATCAGTAGCTGTAGCCGTTGCAAATTGAGGAACTGCAGGACAGTTAATAGTGGATGGAGAAGGTAAACTTGCGATTACCGGAGCCGAAACATCCTGAACATTAATGGTTTGTGATGCTGTCGATGAATTTCCGCAGGCATCTAAAGCAGTCCATGTTCTTGTTACAGAGTAAGATCCGGCACAGTTTCCGTTTGTTCTCACATCGTTATAGGTCAAAGTGAAAGCTGATCCGCAATTATCTGTAGCTGTAGCTGTAGCAAATTGAGGAACTGCAGGACAGTTGATAGTGGATGGAGAAGGCAAACTTGCGATTACCGGAGCTGAAACATCCTGAACGTTAATAGTTTGTGATGCTGTTGATGAATTACCGCAGGTATCCAAAGCAGTCCATGTTCTTGTTATTGAATAAGATCCGGCACAGTTTCCATTCGTTCTTACATCATTATATGTCAATGTGAAAGCTGAACCACAAGCGTCTGAAGCCGAAGCTTGAGCAAATTGAGGCACTGCAGGACAGTTAATGGTGGAAGGAGAAGGCAAACTTGCAATTACCGGAGCTGAAACATCCTGAACATTTATTGTTTGTGATGCTGTTGCTGAATTTCCGCAGCCGTCAGTAGCGGTCCATGTTCTTGTCACAGAATAGGCGCCGGCACAGTTTCCGTTAGTTCTTACATCGTTGTAAGTTAGTGTTACCGGAGCATTGCAATTATCTGTTGCTGTAGCCTGAGCAAACTGTGGTACAGCAGGGCAGTTAATAGTTGATGGCGCCGGTAAAGAACCGAATGTTGGCGGTGTAGTATCATCAATTGTAAATACTTGTGCATCAACACCTATGTTTCCGCAGGCATCTGTAAATGAGAAAGTACGGGTTACTATCATAGGACAGCTTCCTACCGCAACATCTACATAAGTGATTAAAGTTATTGCAGAAACGTCAACATAAGTACCGCCGGCAGCAGTAAACTGAAGCAGGGTAATTATTGTTGGAGTAGGTGAGTAAGGTAAGCCTTGTAAAGCTAAAGCAGCAGTACCGCATCCTTCAAGAGTGACGTCTGCCGGTGCAATGATTACAGGATTACTTGTATCTCCGGTTCCAACGGTGAAACTCTGACTTCTGGTACAACCAAATGAATCAGTTACAGTAACAGTATAAGTTCCAGGAGCTAAACCTGAAATATCCTCTGTAGTGGCTCCATTGCTCCATGAATAGGTATAAGGCGGTGTTCCGCCGGTTACAGTTATATCAATAGCACCATTATTCTGGTTGATACAACTCGCGGAAGTCACATTACCGGTTATAGCTATCGGAGCAGGAGGTGTAATAACCTGAGTAAACGTACTCACTAAATGAGTGGGTAGGTTGGAATCGGTTACAGTTAAAGTTACGGTGTACGGTCCGCCCGGATAAGCAAACGTATGTGTTGGGTTTGGCAGTGTGGATACTGGTGATCCGTCTCCAAAATCCCAGGAATACGTGTAAGGAGCTATTCCTCCGGTGGTTTCGTTTTCAAATGTTACAACAGAAGAGTTACCGTTAGTACAAACGGTATAGTCAAATTCGACAGCTAAAGGTGCTGCTACGATCATACATCCTCCGAATTCACATTGTGATCGGCTGTAGGATCCGCAGTCATACATAGGCCATTCAGGATCACTAGGATTTCCGTTCGTTTTCCAAACTGCTAATATTCTGCACAAAGACAACTCTTGTCCGCAAACCCAGGTAAACGGCCCGTAAATCTGGCGTTGGCCGGCGCCGGGAGTTACTGTGCCAAGGTAAATATTCAATGGAGTAACCACTCCATCTATAGATAAATCAGCAAAGATTCTGGTTTGCGTAATATCGCTGTTTGCGTTAGAAGTATAGTTCAGCATGACGTACATCTGCGTAGACGTACCAGGCGTGCAGGTTGTGTTCGATAAAGGAACACCGTTAATATTAGTAAGACTAAGAAATACCTCGTCTAAAGTATAGTTGTTAGACGTACAGTTAAAATAGTCTTCATAGTAGTTTGGAGGACTACCACACAGCCTCAAATCCGGATGTTCAGGAGAAAACTGTGGAGCTTGTGAGAAGACATTGTTAATCCCAATAAATAGAAATAACAATAATAAGGTAATTTTTGGTTTCATGGACATTACTTTATTAATTCAATTTTTAATAAATCAGTAATTAAAAAACACACTAATTTTAGTGGTCGGAAGTCCATTTCATGCTACAAAAATGCATGAGAACACTTCGGCCCTAAAATTTACACGGCAATTAAAAATCTGTTGGAAAATAAAGTATAGAATCGTTCCGGCTAAGTATAAGCAGAACATAACTCAAGTTGGATTGAAAGGGTCTTAAAAATCTTGTTGTGGTATTAAGATTTAAAATCTCCTATGGCTTCAATTCAAAATGTATTTCGATAACTTGTTACGTCTAAATTATTTAATTAAATTCTTAAGCCAATCACAATTAGCTGTATTTTCGATGAAAGTGGGAGTTTTATCCGTGAATTAACATTTATTTGTGGAAAATTCTCTGGTTTTTATGATTTTTTTTGAGTTACTTTATAAGACTAAATTTCTTGGTTATGAAAAATCTAATTCTTATTCGTCATGCTAAATCAAGTTGGGACGCTCCGTTGAAAGATATTGACAGACCCCTTTCAAAACGAGGTATTGGCGATGCACACATGACTTCCCATGAAGTCGATAAATTTTTACCCAGAACATTCATTGTCTGGAGCAGCCCGGCAAAAAGGGCAAAAGAAACCGCAATGATCTATGCACAAAACCTAGCCATACCATTGGAAACTATAATTTACAAAGACGATTTGTATACCTTCGACGAAAAAAGCTTAGAAAAAACCATAAAAGATTGCGAAAACAAGTACGATAGCCTAATTCTTTTCGGACATAATGGTGCAATAACAGATTTTGTTAATAAATTTGGTGATTGTTACATAGACAATGTTCCTACTTCGGGATTTGTCTCATTAAAGTTTGAAGAAGAAGATTGGAAAAATATACATAGGGGAAAAATTCTTAAGACGGTTTTTCCCAGTCAATTAAAATCATGAATATTACGCACGAAAACAAATATATTGACAGAGAAAAAAGTTGGCTGGCTTTTAATGCCAGAGTACTTCAGGAAGCCGCAGATGAAAGCGTTCCATTATTAGACCGATTACGTTTTTTAGGAATTTTTTCCAATAACTTAGACGAATTCTTCAGGGTTCGGTACGCTGCTATACGCAGATTGAATTCCGAAGGCATTTCAGGGGAAAAAATTCTTGGCGGTATTTCTGCCGAACAACTCCTTAAAGACATTACCGAAGTCGTTATCGAACAGCAGTCTGAAAGTTTGCGCATCTTAAGCGTAATTGAAAATATGCTTGAGAAGGAAAACATCTTTATCATCAACGAAAACGAGATCAATAAGGAGCAACAAAACTTTATCCGCGATTTCTTCATACAGAAAGTCAGCCCCGAACTGATTACCATTATCCTTAATGATTTGGACGAATTCCCATTGTTAAAGGATACATCCGGTTATCTTGCAGTAAAGCTGGTAATGAAACCGAAACCGCAGAACACGATTCTTTCCAAGATCATCCAGAAAAAAGAAGTGCGGTACGCCGTTATCGAAATTCCGAAAACCATCAACCGCTTTGTGGTGCTTCCTTCGAGTACTGACAAGCAATATATCATGCTTTTAGACGATGTAATCCGTTACAACCTTCATAATATCTTCAATATTTTCGATTATGAAAGCATTGCGGCACACATGATAAAAATTACCCGTGACGCCGAATTGGACATTGACGCCGATTTAAACAAAAGCTTCATGGAGAAAATATCGTCGAGCGTAAAAGACAGACGAATAGGCGAGCCCGTGCGTTTTGTTTACGACCAGTCTATTGAAAAAGATACACTTGCCTTTTTCCTTACCCGAATGGGAATTGATGCGACCGACAGTTTAATTCCTGGTGGACGCTATCACAACCGTCGTGATTATATGGATTTTCCAAACCTTGGACGATATGATCTGCTTACGAAACAGAATACACCGCTTCCAGTGGTCGGACTCAATCTGGAGGGAAGTATCCTTGAGAAAATCAAACATAAAGACTATTTGGTAAATGCGCCATATCAGTCGTTTTCCTATATCATTAAATTCCTGCGTGAAGCGGCTCTGGATCCGAAAGTGGTTTCTATCAAAATCACCTTATATAGATTAGCCAAGAACTCGCAAATTGTAAGTTCGCTTATCAATGCTGCCAAAAATGGTAAAAAAGTTGTGGTTCAGATAGAATTACAGGCGCGTTTTGATGAAGCCAGTAATATTTCCTACGCTGAAATGATGCAGACTGAAGGCGTTGAACTGATTTTCGGCGTTAAAGGACTGAAAGTTCACAGCAAGATTTGCGTTATTGAGCGTATGGAAGAAGGAAAAGTAAAGCGTTACGGAATCATTTCAACCGGAAACTTCAACGAAAGTACTGCGAAAGTCTATACAGATGTGACGCTTTTCACGAGCCACGTGCAGATTATGCGTGATGTTTCCAAGATTTTTGAATTCTTCGACGTGAATTATCGGGTATATCGTTACAAGCATTTATTGGTTTCGCCACATTATACGCGTTCGAAATTCTACAAGTTGATTGATAGAGAAATTGCTAATGCACTTACAGGAAAGCAAGCTTATATAAAGTTGAAAATGAACAGTTTGTCGGATTTTAAAATGATTGATAAACTGTACGATGCAAGCCGCGCCGGAGTAAGGGTCCACTTAATCATTCGAGGAATATGCTCTTTAATTCCAGGCGTTCCCGGGATGAGCGAGAATATTGAAGCTATCAGTATTGTAGATAATTATCTGGAGCATTCCCGAGTTTATATTTTTGCCAATGGTGGTGATCCCGATATTTACATTTCTTCTGCCGACTTTATGACCCGAAACCTTGACGCAAGGGTAGAAGTAAGCTGTCCGATTTATGATGAAGATATAAAGAAAGAAATGCTTGAAACCTTTGAGATTGGATGGAAAGCTAATGTAAAAGCGAGACTGCATTCGGAAACGCTGGATAATAAGTATCGAAAACAGCCGGATCAGAAGATGTTCCGTGCACAACACGAAATGTATAAGTACTATTACGACAAACTGGAAGTTGTAACCGAAAAAATATAATAAAATTGAAAATCCTTTGCCTGTTAAAGGAAAATTACGCGATATGATTTCTATAAAAAAATATGCTGCGATAGATATTGGCTCCAATGCCATGCGACTTCTGATAACCAATATTGTGGAGCAGCAGGGAAAAGAAACGCAGTTCAACAAGAGTGCTTTGATTCGTGTTCCGATTCGTTTGGGGCAGGATGCTTTTACCGTTGGGGAAATCACAGAGGAAAATATCGATCGTATGATTGACGCGATGAAAGCGTTTAAATTGCTGATGAAAGTATATAAAGTAGAACGTTACATGGCGTGTGCTACTTCCGCTATGCGTGAGGCTTATAACGGAAAAGAAGTTACTGAAATTATCAAGAAAAAAGCTGATATAAAAATTGAAATTATCGATGGTAAAAAAGAAGCGGCGATTATTGCTTCTTCCGATTTACATCATTTTATTAAAACGGACCAGACCTATTTATATGTCGATGTTGGTGGTGGAAGTACCGAATTCTCATTATTTTCCGAAGGAAAAATGATTACGTCAAAATCATTCAAAAACGGAACCGTTCGTTTGCTGAATAATATGGTGAACGATGTGGTATGGCAGGAAATCGAAAAATGGATTAAAACCACTACGGAACCTTACGAAAATATTACACTGATCGGTTCCGGCGGCAACATCAATAAAATCTTCAAGCTTTCGGGAAAAGCACAGGAGAAACCACTTTCATATATGTACCTGAATTCGGAATACCAAAAATTGAATTCACTAACTTACGAGCAAAGAATCGCCGAATTAGGTCTGAACACCGACCGTGCCGACGTAATCATCCCAGCGATGCGCATTTACCTGAATGCCATGAAATGGAGCGGCGCCAGAAACATCTACGTTCCTAAAATCGGACTTTCTGATGGTGTCGTGAAAGCTATGTATAATGGGAAGATTTAGTTTCTGAGTTACTTAGCGGCAAAGTTTAAAAACGGATTCCGACTAAGTAACTCAGCAACTCTGGAACTTTGTAACTTCTTTTAAACATCCAAATCAAAAGTCTTTCGAAGCAGTTCCATAGCAGGATTAATCGACTTCAGCTTCTCATACTTCTCCAGCGGTGTAAAGGCGTGTTTGCTTTGCGTTACTTCATTAACATGCACGTCAATTACAATATCGTGATTATGAAGTTTTCCTCGTAAATAGCCTAACAATTCCGTTTTATTATTGTCGAAATCGACTTTAGAGCCTTCGTTTGGCAATTCGAGTTTAATCGCTGTTCCTTCTAATGTCGGATCGTTAATCAGCATGTAAGTAGCCATAATTTTCTGGCCTTTATCGCTTAATTTCTGTGCGAAATTCGTCCATTGCAACAGCATATCGGTTTCAGTGAAAGGTTCTTTCGGCAACTCGTCGTGATGTCTGACAGTAGCTCTTTGTGAAGCTTCCAGTTCGCGTTTTGCCTTGATACTTGCCAGTGATAATGCGGAAACTTTTGTGCCGGCAGTTTGTTCCGAAATAATAGGTTTTATTTCAGGAATAGTTGGTTTTGCAGCTTCCGGAGCGGTAATTTCGGCTTTTGCTTCGGTACTCAAATTTTCTGCAACCGGACTCTGAATTTGAGGGGGCGATTTTGAGACCTCTACAGCATTTGGAACTTGTGGAACAGCTTTAACAACTTCCGTGATGGAATAGCTGTTATTCTTGAAGTATGTCGGAGGAATTATAAATTGCTTAGCTTTTTTTTTTCTCCATCGAAAGTGATAGAGGCAAGCTGCATAAGACAAAGCTCAACTAAAAGACGTTGGTTCTGGGAAACTTTGTATTTTAAGTCACAATCATTAGCAATGTCGATTCCCTGTAAAAGAAAATCCTGAGAAGCTTTCTGTGCCTGATCGCGATACAAACTTTGTGCCTGTTCACCTGCCTCCAGTAAAACAAGCGTTGCCGGATTTTTACAAACCAGCAAATCCCTGAAATGGGAAGCCAAGCCGGCCACAAAATGATGTCCGTCAAAACCTTTAGCTAAAATGTCATTGTAAGCCAAAAGTAATTCGGGAATTTTATTCTCCAGGATTAAATCGGTTACTTTTACATAATATTCGAAATCCAAAACGTTCAGGTTTTCGGTAACTGCCTGACGTGTAAGGTTATTTCCGCAGAAAGAAACCACGCGGTCAAAAATAGATAAAGCGTCACGCATCGCGCCATCTGCCTTTTGGGCTATGATATGCAAAGCATCGTCTTCAAAAACTATGTTCTGGCTGGCAGCAACTTCCGCTAAATGTTCTTTAGCATCTTTTACGGTAATCCTTTTGAAATCAAATATCTGGCAACGCGATAAAATCGTCGGGATGATTTTGTGCTTTTCGGTCGTAGCCAAAATGAAAATCGCATGACGCGGCGGTTCTTCCAATGTTTTCAGGAACGCGTTGAAAGCGGCTTGGGACAACATGTGCACCTCGTCAATGATATATACTTTGTATTTTCCGGTTTGCGGCGGGATTCTAACCTGATCGATAAGGTTTCGGATATCATCAACCGAGTTGTTTGAAGCCGCATCCAATTCAAATACGTTAAACGCAAAATCTTCATACGGATCATCATAGCCTTCCTGATTGATCTTTCGGGCAAGAATACGCGCACAAGTTGTTTTTCCAACACCACGCGGACCCGTAAACAAAAGGGCAGAAGCCAAATGATTGTTTTCTATGGCGTTAAGCAAAGTATTCGTAATAGCCTGCTGACCAACAACGTCTTTAAACGTTTGCGGTCTGTATTTACGGGCTGATACTATAAATTGTTCCATAGAATTTTATTGGATAGCAAATATAGTTTATAATTTAAATAATGGGAAATTTAGACGCTGAAAGATTGCCGATTTTTCGAGATTTTATCAACAATTAACCAGACACTTCCGCGATAGTTTCCTTATCCAGTAATTTGACTAAAGCTTTTTCTTCTGCAGTTAGTTTTCCGGCATTTTTTCGGGGTTTGTAATTCCAGACAGATCCTTTTTCATAAGCAGCTATGACGGTGGGATGAACATAATATTTTTTACAGACCGCACGCGTATTTCCGAGTTGGGAAGCCACATTGTCTACTATTTCAATAATTTTTTTATTGCATTGAGATTGATTTTCAGGAGCTTCCGCCTCAAGAAACTGGCATAATGCATTTACGGTTCCTGTCCAGACCCTGAAATCTTTGGCGGTAAAATCTTCTCCGGTAATTTCCTTGAGATAATTATTGATATCGGAAGAACCAATGATGTGTTTTTTTCCTTCATTATCATAATACTGGAACAAATCCTGGCCGGGAATTTCTTTGCATTTCCTAACCAAATTGACCAATTTTCTGCTTTGAAGTTTCACTTTATGCTTAATACCTTTCTTTCCTATGAATTCGAAAAAGAGATATTGCTTATCAAATTTAACGTGTTTGTCCTGTAATGTTGTCAATCCGAAAGAACCGTACAGTTTTTTATAAGCTTCATTTCCTATTCGGATGTTTGTCATTTCAATCAGCTTAATTACTAAGGCCACGACTTTTTCATATGGCAGGCCTTTTTTATTTAAATCACTTTCAACTTTTTTTCTGATGGAAGGTAAAACAGCTGCAAAACTTCGCAATCGATAGAATTTCGACTGGTTTCTGATTTTATTCCAATTAGTATGATATTTATACTGTTTCCGGCCCTTTACATCATAGCCGGTTGCCTGAAGATGGCCATTTTCAAAAGGGGAAATCCAGACGTTCTCCCAAGCCGGAGGAATGACAAGCTTTTTTATCCGATCCAATACCTCTTTGTTGCGGACAGGTTTCTGGTTTTCATCAATATAAGTGAAATCACCCTTTTTTCTTAAGCGGTAAAAACCATTCCCGGAATTGGCTGCATATCTTAGGCCGACAGATTTCGCAGTGCTTGTCGGATCGCGTCCAATCTTTTCAAGTTTAGATTGTAATCGATTCATTTAAAGGAGATTATTTCTCTCATGTTCTTTTCTGTCTTTTATCGACAGATCAATCAGGACACGGGCGGCATCATTTTCAGAATTAGCAGCAAAACCTGCCACAAAAACACCTTTTCTGCCATTTTTCAGAGACTTTATACCATACACCGTTGCTTCATCATCGGGATCGGATTCGCCTTCATAGCGGTAAATATGAACAATTTCATAATCTTCCGGATGTTGTACAATATCGGTTTCATGAAGATTGAAATCGAAAGTGAATCCTTTTTCGTTTAATTGATCCAGTGCTTTGGAAACGGTCGCATAGTGATACATCTTAATCATAACGGAAAATTTAAGTTAAACATCTGAAGAACAATAAATTTACAAAAAATAGCAATAACAGAAATCAATTTGGCAGACTGTTTTCCGATAGCCATTACAGCCCGCCTTTTCTTGCTTTAATTGATAGTCCAATTAAGAACCGAGCCGAATCACATTCGGAATTAGCAGCATAACCGGAAACAAAAACGCCTTTTTTATTCCCAGCTTTAGACCGGATGCCATATACTGTCGCTTCATCATCAGGACTGGAATCGCCTTCGTATCTATAGATATGGACAATTTCGAAATTATGGGGATTCACCCTAAATTCCGTGTCGTTTAGATTATAATCTATAACAAAGCCAAGCTCATTTAGTTCCTCTAATGCTTTTGAAACGCTAGCGTAGTTATAAGTATGTACCATGACGAAAAGAATAAGCTTATTGAAGTACTATAAATTTACGATATTTATAAAAAAAAATGCTGAAAGACCTGTTAAAGTCTTTATTAATAATTCGTCACCGGAAGTTATTTGTTGTAAGTTTGTACCGCAGACCGCCTTATCGTCGTCCCGATGCATAATCGGGAGGGAGGAAAGTCCGGACACCACAGAGTAGCATAGCGGGTAACGCCCGCCCGTCGAAAGGCGAGGACAAGTGCAACAGAAAGTATGTACAGGTAATGCTGTAGTGAAACCAGGTAAACTCTATGCGGTGAAATGCCAAGTATATCAGCATTTAAGGGCGACTCGTCCGTTGTTGAAGGGTAGGCAGCTTGAGTTATTCAGCAATGAATAATCTAGATAAATGATAAGGCTCCGTTTCGGCGGGGACAGAATCCGGCTTATAGGTCTGCATTTTTTTTGAGTTTTAATTTTTTTCTTACATTTATGCTCAAAATCAGTGCTATGAAAAATTTCCCATTTCTATCTTTAAATCAAACTTTACTTTTACTGCGAATTTCAACAGCGTCCATGTTTTTGGCACATGCAACTGTGAGGATTGCTAACGGAACCATAGTTCAATTTGCTGATTTTCTTAATGATAAAGGATTTGTAAGTGGATTATTGTGGGTCTGGGCTATAACAATTTTTGAAATTGTAGGCGGAATTTCAATGGTGATGGGTTATTTTACAAAATGGTTTGCACTAGGTTTCATCATTTTGCTGCTAACCGGAATTATCATTATCCATGCCGGATTGGGCTGGTTTGTTGGTGAACATGGTACTGGAGGAATGGAATATAGTGTGGCCTTAATGGTTTCGTTAGTCGTTATTGCTGCGAATGATAACGCTAAAAATTAACTGTCAGATTCGTCTTCTTCCTCATCCAATTCTTCTTCGTTCTGCTCAAATTCAAAGAAACTGAATACAGACCCACCATAATTTCTGTCGAAAGAGAAATTCTCCATGTGGTTTAGCTTAGTATGCTTTGAGTGCTCAATCACCATCATGCCGTCTTCTTCCAATAAACCGTTTTCAAAAACCAGCTGAATTACTTTTTCAAACTCCTTTTGCTCCATTCCGTAGGGCGGATCGGCGAAAATAATGTCGAAACTCGCCTTGCTTTTCTCAAGAAATTTGAAAACGTCGTTTTTTATGGGTGTAATATCAAACTCAAATTCTGCTGCAGTTTTTTTGATGAAGTTGATGCAACCCATATCACCATCAACACTCGTGATCGGCTCGCAGCCACGGGAAGCAAACTCATAACTGATATTTCCGGTCCCTGCGAACAGGTCTAAAACTTTTAACTCACTGAAATTGAAATGATTGTTCAAAATATTGAACAAGGCTTCCTTCGACATATCGGTAGTAGGACGAACAGGCAGGTTTTTTGGCGGACTGATGCGTCTTCCTTTGTATTTTCCGGAAATTATTCTCATGAATTCAGCAGGATATAGTGTTGTAAAGTTTCAGATTCTGAAAGTGAATATTTAGCTTCTAAATTTGAAGTATCTAATAAGGAAATGTTGCGAACATAACGATAAGCAATTTCAAAACACGGATGTTCTTCCGAGATTTTGCCTAATAAATATACCGAAACCGTTTCCGGATTCAATTGCAATTGCTCCAAGGTGAATAATAAGTAGTAGACGAAATCTTCAGGTGTTTTGTATTCAAAAGAATTATAAAACAATAACTTTAAATTATGTGTTATAACTATTTCAAAATGAGTCTCCTGAAAATGAATGTAAACTTGTTTTTCTTCTTTATTCCGGGATAAATTTAACAGCTTGGAAACCAAAACCGTATTCACGTTTTTATAGTCGAAAGAACCGAATTGATCTATTAAAAAGTTGTTGACATTCACAAATGGCACATGCACATTATTCATATCATTGGTTTCACTTTCGTCGTATGCAAAGAAATCACTTTCAAAAACTTTCGTATTGTATTGCAGGTAACTTCCCAGATAATTCTCATCGAAAAGCGGTTTCGGAACAAACGTATTGAAATTATTGTCGTGTAAAACCACAATTTCATCATATGTTTTCGTCAGCGAAGGAAAATCAACAAACGTTCGCCA
>NZ_CAMLMK010000045.1 GCF_946481155.1 uncultured Flavobacterium sp. | reverse complement strand
AAAGGCCTCGTGGCGCAACTGAATAGCGCATCTGATTACGGCTCAGAAGGTTACTGGTTTGAATCCAGTCGAGGTCACAAAGCCCTGCTACAGCAGGGCTTTTTCTTTGCCCCCAACCTACCAAGTGTTAAAATCGCTTTTAAAATCATAATTGATTGATTTTTAGCTATATTGAATGGATTTTAGCTACTTTTGCAAACCAAAAAAATCTTTTAAGTGAAGCTTGAGCATAAAATAACGGCATTGAACAATTGGTTTTTATCGCGTCCCAAAACTTCGGGATTGCTGGTTTTTCTGTTGTTGCTATCCATTTTTAACCTTTCCATTTATTACAGGTATCAGGCCTTTAAAAAAAGTGAGGAGCACAATATGAGCAACATCCTGGGTGTTGTTAAGCAAAATATTGATCAAACTTTAAAGAACAGCTACGTTGCCACCATTACACTGGCCTTAACAATAGATGATTCCGGAAATCCTAAAAACTTCGAGGAAATCGGGAAGCAATTGGTGAATAACTATAATTCTATTGATGCAGTACAGCTTGTTCCGAACGGCATAATCAAACACACTTATCCGCTCAAAGGAAATGAGGCCGCGACTAACTTTGATATACTGCATAGCCCGCTTCACCGAAAAGCTGCTCTAAAAGCTATCGAAACCAAATCCATTTATTTTTCAGGCCCTGTTGAATTAAAGCAAGGCGGAATAGGCGTTGTAGGCCGTTTGCCGATTTTCAAGAAAGGGAAATTCTGGGGGTTTTCTGCAGTTATTGTACGATTCAATACTTTTGTTAAAGCATCCGGTTTCAGCGATTTTAAAAGCGATAAGTATTACTTCCAGATCTCAAAAATAAATCCGGTTACCAACAAAGAGGAATTTTTCCTTGATAACCCAACTGATTTTTTAGATAAAGAATACCAGCAGGTACGAATCCCGGAAGGTGATTGGAATCTATACATCGTTCCAAAAACCGATTCCTATCTGTTCAAACAGTTCTTCCCGATTATAGTCATTGCATTTTTACTGAGTCTGCTTTGCGGCATATTCATCGCTTCTTTGCTCATGCAGCCTTCTGAGTTGCAGAAGTTGGTAAAATCACAGACCTTAAAATTAATGCGAAGCGAATACCTGTTTAAATCGATTTTCGATCATGCAGGATTAGGTATCACACACACAGACTCCATGCGTGGGATTTTTATCGATGCGAATGATAAATTCTGCGAGCTTCTTGGCTATACGCAGGAAGAAATCAAAAAGATGGATTTTATGACCATAACCCATCCCGACGATTTACAAGCGGATCTGAACTATATGGAGCGCTTAAGAAAAGGGGAAATCAGTCAGTATTCCATGGAGAAACGCTATATCGATAAAAACGGTAATGCGATTTGGGTGAACATTACGGTGTCGCCGCTATGGGAAAAGAATGAAAAGCCAAACAACCATATTACCATTGTTGAAGACATTACCGGCCGAAAAGAATCGGAAAAACTCATTATAGAATCGCAACAGAAAATCAAAGACCTGATTGACAGTATTGACGGTGTGGTTTGGGAAGGAAATTCAGAAGCGCCGGGTATCACGTTTATCAGTAAGAAATCGGAAGCCCTGTTAGGCTATACACCGGAAGAATGGATCGCCGACGATTATTTCTGGAGAAAAATCATCCATCCGGAAGATCGTGACTGGGTAATTAAATTCAGTGTCGACTGTGCCAGAAAAAGAAAACCATTTGACAGCGAATACCGAATGATTGCCAAAAATGGCAGTGTGGTTTGGGTACGCGATATCGTGAGTATTTATCATGAAAGCGATGAATCTATTAAGTTTAGGGGAATTCTCATCGACATCACCAAATCAAAACAGTTTGAGATTGATTTGAACAATTCGCTTACATTGGTAACCGAACAAAATAAACGTTTGCTAAACTTCTCGCATATCGTATCGCACAATTTGCGTTCGCATACCAGCAATATCCATTCGCTTATCAACCTTATTGAACTGAGTGAAGATGAAGCTGAAGAAAAAGAACTACTGGTATTGCTGAAATCAGTTTCCGAAGCGCTTAACGAGACAATGGACAACCTGAATGAAGTAGTTTCCATACAAACCGACATTACGCCGGTAATTGAAGAATTAAACCTCAATAAATTCATCAACCGTACGGTGGAAGTTTTAAGAAACCAGATTGTTAAGAATAAAGCCGAGATTATAAATAATATTTCGGATGATGCAAACGTGAATTTCAATCCGGCTTACCTTGAAAGTATATTGCTGAATTTCATATCAAATTCGATTCGATACAGACATCCGGAAAGAAATCCTGTTATCGAATTAAATTCTTATATTGAAAACAATTACCGCGTACTGGAAATTAAAGACAATGGCATAGGAATTGATCTGAAGAAAAATGGGGAAAAGCTTTTCGGGATGTATAAAACATTCACGAATAACCCGGAATCACGGGGCATCGGGCTCTTTATCACAAAGAACCAGATTGACACCATGAAAGGGAAAATTGCTGTAGAAAGCACTTTAAATGAAGGAACGACTTTTAAAATTTATTTTAAATAAATGCCCGAAAAAAGAATATACATCATAGACGACGATCCTATCTATCAGCTAGTTACCAAAAAACTAATTGAAAAGACACAGCTTTTCAGCGAAACCAAATCGTTTGGTAACGGTAATGAGGCATTGCATTTTTTTGAAAATACCTCGGATTTGCCGGATGTTATTCTATTGGATATTGAAATGCCTGAAATGGACGGCTGGGATTTTCTTGATGAATTGCTGCAGCTGGAAGAACGTTTTCATAAGGAAGTGACTATTTATGTCGCGAGTTCTTCTATTGCCCTGGAAGACAAACTGAAAGCTAAACAATATCCGTGCGTGAAAGATTTTTTGAGCAAACCGATGAATCTTGAGAAATTAAAAGCGATTGCCGACGCGGAATAATTTATATTTGCATTCAAATCCACTGCCATGAATGCCGATTTTATCTACGATAAGGAATACAAAAACAATATTTTTGCAGAATACGAAATCAAATTCAAAGAGTTTGAAAATTGTACTTTTAACCATTGTGATTTTACGCTTTGCAATTTCCTTGGTACCGTTTTTATAGACTGCACATTTTATCACTGCAATTTTAAAGAAGCAAAGATCGGCCATGTCGGCCTGCGCAATGCGATTTTCAATGACTGTAATTTCACGAGCGTAAATTTTGCCATGACAGACCAGATTTTACACGAATTCTCTTTTGACAAATGTTTGCTTGACTACGCACAATTTTATGCCTTAAAACTAAAAAAAATAAGTTTTACGAATTGCAGTATGGTGAGCGTTGATTTTATGAAAACAGATTTATCGGAAGCTTTGTTCGACAACTGTAATTTGCGTTTAGCTGTTTTCACTGATGCAAATTGCGAAAAAACAGATTTTTATTCCAGCCAGAATTTTTCCATTGATCCCGAAAAAACGAAACTGAAAAAAGCTATTTTCTCCTCGGAAGGCATCAAAGGATTATTGACGAAATATAATTTGGTGATTAAGGATTAGGTTACTCTTTGATTATCATAACAGCCCCTTTAAATCCGGTAGCCAAATCCCACTGATTGCTGGTAATGACAGCGCCTTTATCATCAAAGATGGAGAATTCTGCTGTATTCGGTCCTGATGTACCCTGATTTAAAGCCTCGAATTCTATTTTGTTGAAACCTGGCGTCAGGCCAATTTCGATCCTCCGGTGCCCCTCGAAAAGTTCTACGTGAGCAGCAACAACCATATTGTTGATATAAATCTTTACAATATCTCCATCTATGGCCATGTGGTCACGGCACAAAATCGTTACCGAATTAGATTTAGTTTTATATTCTCCAAACGACTGGTTTCTTCGGAATACTTTTGTGTTCTCGTCGCCTTGGCTTTTTGGCAAAGCGTTTTTGGGGATTTCAAAAGGACTGGCGAACTGCTCCGGTTTCTTATCCGGCAATTGTCCTATCTGCGCGGTTTTATTTCCTTCTTTCGGAAAAGTAAGCGGTTTGTCTTTATCCAAAACAGAGTCACTGAAATCGATCGCCTTAAAACGTGGTTCGGCAGCTGTAGCCGGAATTTTTGTGGCGTTTACTTCAGGATCTTTTATACGGGGAATGACAACGGTTTTCTTTCCGTTATCAGGCTGGGAATAGCCATTTGCCGCAAATAGCAGCAGGGTTATCAATGCGTATAAAAATCTCACGTTTGCTTTTTTAGTTTTTCAAAAATACTAAATCAAAAACTATTCCAATCCTAAAATTAGCATTCAGACCGTTAAAAAAGGTTAAAAAATATGGCTTTGGTCTATAAAAACAAAAAATCCCTCCGAGGAGGGATTAAATTTATTTTTTTGCTTTCAATGCTTTGTACTTAGCATCCATTTCAAGAACCTGATAAGCGTTCAATAAAATTGACTTAACGCCTTCGGCTGTTGGCTCCAATTCCAGCGCTTTTTCAAAATATGGAATTGATGAATTGAACATTTTCTGTCTTTTCGCTTTCAGTTCATCGTAGCGTTTACTTTCTTTTGGAGTCATTCCTAAGGAGTTCATTTCCTTAACAATTTTATCGTCTCCCAAAAGATAGATAGCACCTAGATTGTTGTAAGCATTAAAATATTTAGGATTAATGGCAATTGCTTTTTCATAATATTTTTTTGCTTCCTCAATCTCGCCTGTATTTGTACTTACCACTCCTAAATTAAAGTATAAGTCAGGATCATTTGGTTTTTTTGCAATCACTTCGCTGATTAACTTTTTATAAGTTACCAAATCTTTCGCTTCATAGTAAAGATTTGCTTCCGCTAATATTAAATCGGTATCCTCAGGATTTAGGGCTTTCGCATCAGCAAGCGCTTTTTTCGCTTCTTCCACTCTGCCTTTTTCTAATAAAATCGACGCATAATTTTTGAAGATCTCCCCTCTTTTAGACGGGATTTTTTCATCTTTTGGTTTTTCATGCGTTCCGATACTGATAGCTGTTTTTCTTTCGTCAGCTGAACCAAAAGACTCGTTCTGTCCTGTAGCTTTGTTTACTGCAACATAATCAACCCCTTCTCCGCTATAATTAATGCTTTTTAATTCCTCAAGGTATTTAAGTGCGTTGTCATAATCCCGAATCTGTAATGCTAAAAGAGATGCGTTATACAAATTGGAAGCATCCGATTTATCCAGATTGTAGATTGCATAGAAAACCTGCGAAGCTTCCTTGAATTTTGAAGCCTGGTTCAAACCAAGAGCGAACTGAACCATCATTGGCTTAAAGCTCATTATGGTTTCTTTGATATCAGTAGTATAGATTTGCTTGCCTGATTTTTTCTCATAGTCTAAAACATCGTTCAGCCCTTTTGCCAGCATATTAATGTTGGCCGGAGAAAGATTTTTTGCAAGAGCTTGCATATCATTAGGATTCTTGGCCATTGCACTGTTTAATTCTAAGATAGGCAGCATTGATTTATAGAAATTGATGTATACCAAATCCTGTTCTGCAACACCTGTCATTGCTGTGGCTTTATTTACTGCCAATTTATATTCAGACAAATCATCTGCAGACAATTGCTCTCTGCCGTACAGCTTTTTTAAAGTCTTCAGCTCATCCTTCTGTGCAAAAGAAGCTGCTGAAAGCATCATGGAAGATGCCAATAAAAAATATTTAACCTTCATTTTTATTTCAGTTTAGATTATTCCTGAGTGTCATTTTCTTCGGAAGAAGCTTCTAAATTTTCATTTTCGCCATCCAATTCTGCACCTTCTTCTACTTCATCCTCGCGGATTACTTTGGCCACGGCCGCAATTGCATCGTTTCCTTTAATGTTGATTAGGCGGACACCCTGTGTGGCGCGGCCCATAACACGTAAATCGGAAACATTCATACGGATGGTAAGACCTGATTTATTGATAATCATTAAATCATCCTCATCTGTAACGTTGTTAATTGAAATCAGCGCTCCTGTTTTCTCCGTAAGGTTCAGTGTTTTAACACCTTTTCCTCCACGATTCGTGATTCTGTATACTGCTTCTCCGTCTTCTTCCAGTTTAGTTCGTTTACCGTAACCATTTTCAGTAACAACTAATATTTGAGAATCGTTCACGTCTTTTTCATCGACAGAAACCATACCAATTACTTCGTCTTTATCATCGGCCAGGGTAATTCCGCGAACACCGGAAGCTGTTCTACCCATTGGACGCGTTTTACCTTCTTCAAAACGAACCAATTTACCCGATTTTACAGCAATCAGAACCTGACTGTTTCCGGTAGTTAATTTAGCTTCTAACAATTCATCGTCTTCTTTAATCGTAATAGCAGCTACTCCGTTAACACGTGGTCTTGAATATTGTTCTAAAGATGTTTTCTTCACCTGACCCTGTTTTGTAACCATAATTACATAATGACCATTGATGTATTCCTGATCTTTAAGGTCTTGTGTACAAATGAATGCTTTTACTTTATCATCATTCTCGATGTTGATAAGGTTCTGAATCGCGCGTCCTTTGCTTGTTTTGCTGCCTTCCGGAATTTCGTAAACACGCATCCAGAAACACTTCCCTTTTCCTGTAAAGAACAACATATACTGGTGGTTTGTTGCCACATACATATGTTCTAAGAAATCCTGATCGCGGGTTCCTGCCGATTTTTGGCCGACTCCGCCTCTGTTCTGCGTTTTGTATTCAGAAAGTGGTGTACGTTTGATATATCCTGCGTGAGAAATCGTAATTACTACCTGCTCATCAGCGATCAGGTCTTCGATACTTACATCACCACCAGAATATTCGATTTTAGAACGACGTTCATCACCGTATTTATCTCTGATTTCAGCTAATTCATCTTTAATTACCTGCATTCTCATTTCTTTGCTGGCAAGTAATTCTTTCAAATACGTAATCAATTTCATGATTTCTTCGTATTCGGCTCTTAGTTTATCTTGTTCAAGACCTGTCAACTGACGTAGACGCATTTCTACGATCGCACGAGCCTGAATTTCAGACAAGTTGAAACGCTCAATCAATTTAGTTCTGGCCTCGTCACCATCTTTGGAACCACGGATCAATTGGATTACTTCATCGATATTATCGGAAGCAATGATCAAACCTTCTAAGATGTGTGCTCTTTCTTCCGCTTTACGTAAATCGAACTGTGCACGACGTGTTACCACTTCATGACGGTGCTCTACGAAATAATGGATTAAGTCTTTCAGGTTCAGCATTTGCGGACGCCCTTTTACCAATGCGATATTATTCACACTGAAGGACGACTGTAATTGCGTATACTTAAATAAGGTATTCATTACCACATTTGGCACCGCTTCACGCTTCAGTACATAAACGATACGCATACCGTTTCTGTCCGATTCATCACGGATTGTGGAAATACCTTCAATTTTTTTGTCATTTACCAACTCAGCAGTTTTCTTGATCATCTCTGCCTTATTCACCTGATACGGTATTTCAGTCACGATAATCGACTCACGTCCGTCCACTTCCTCGAAATTCGCTTTCGCACGCATAACGATACGGCCACGACCTGTTTTGAAAGCTTCGCGAACACCCTCGTATCCGTAAATTATACCTCCTGTTGGAAAATCCGGTGCTTTGATATGGTGCATTAACTCATCAATCTCGATATCGTTATTATCAATATAAGCTAATGTTCCGTCAATAACCTCTGTTAAATTGTGCGGCGCCATATTGGTCGCCATACCTACAGCAATTCCCGAAGCCCCGTTAATTAAAAGGTTCGGAATTTTCGTTGGCATTACTTTCGGCTCTTCTAAGGTATCGTCAAAGTTTAACTGGAAGTCAACTGTTTCTTTATCGATATCTGCCAGAATTTCTTCTGAAAGCTTTTTCATTCTTGCTTCAGTATAACGCATTGCTGCAGGACTGTCACCGTCAACCGAACCGAAGTTACCCTGACCGTCTACCAAAAGGTAACGTAAACTCCACTCCTGTGCCATACGAACCATGGCATCGTATACTGAACTATCTCCGTGCGGGTGGTACTTACCTAGAACCTCCCCTACAATTCTCGCTGATTTTTTATGCGCTCTATTGGATAATACTCCTAACTCGTACATCCCAAACAAAACTCTTCGGTGTACCGGTTTCAAACCATCTCTGACATCAGGAAGCGCTCTGGATACAATAACCGACATCGAATAATCGATGTAAGCTGATTTCATTTCGTCCTCAATGTTAATAGGAATTAACTTTTCTCCTTCAGACATAAGTATTTACAATTAAAAATTATATTATTTTCTAAACGTGCCAATATACACATTTTTGAAGGAATGAAAACCTAATTTATCCACAATTTTAGCGATTTTATTAACATTAAAATAGTTTTAAAAAGTTGAAAAAAGCTGCAACTTTGTCTTTCATATCTCGATTTTTATTCGTCAATTAGCAATACAACTATTATTGATTTTGTTGGGTACGATTTTTGCATAGCCTTAACATTATTAGTAAATTTACAGTATAAAGAATTTTGTAATGGACGATAATTTTTCACCAAGGGTCAAAGACGTAATTACCTATAGTAAAGAAGAAGCTTTACGATTAGGTCACGACTTTATTGGCACGGAACATTTAATGCTCGGAATTTTAAGGGACGGTAACGGAACCGCAATAAATATACTAACGAATCTTGCAGTAGATCTAGAGCATCTGCGCCGAAAAATAGAGATTGTAAGTCCGCCCAATCCTAATGCCGACAGAAGCAATGACAAGAAGAACCTGCACTTAACGCGACAGGCTGAACGTGCATTGCGCACCACGTTTTTAGAAGCCAAAGTTTTTCAGAGTACGTCTATCAGTACAGCGCATTTGCTGTTGTGCATTCTCAGGAATGAGAACGACCCGACGACCAAGCTTTTAAACAAATTAAAAATTGACTACGAACTTGTTAAAGAACAATTTATAGCTATGACATCAAACGAAGAAGATTACCTAGATAACTTGCCGAAAAATGAATCGTTCAACGACGATTCCGGACAAGATGACAGTATGCGTGATGCAGGATTCAACAATCCGACTGCCGCTGGCAAAGCCAATAAAAAATCAAAAACGCCGGTACTGGATAACTTTGGTCGTGATTTAACAGAATTAGCCGAAGAAGGAAAACTCGATCCTGTAGTGGGAAGGGAAAAAGAAATCGAGCGTGTTTCCCAGATTTTAAGCCGAAGAAAGAAAAACAATCCGTTGTTAATCGGTGAACCGGGTGTTGGTAAATCTGCCATCGCCGAAGGTTTGGCATTGCGCATCATTCAAAAGAAAGTATCGCGTATTTTATTCAACAAACGAGTGGTAACACTGGATTTGGCAAGTTTAGTTGCCGGAACCAAATACCGCGGACAGTTCGAAGAGCGAATGAAAGCCGTGATGAACGAACTGGAAAAAAATGACGATATCATTCTTTTCATTGATGAGATTCACACCATTGTAGGTGCAGGTGGCGCAACCGGTTCGCTGGATGCCTCCAATATGTTTAAACCTGCTTTAGCAAGAGGTGAAATCCAATGTATTGGTGCCACTACGCTTGATGAATACCGTCAGTACATTGAAAAAGACGGTGCTTTAGAGCGTCGTTTCCAGAAAGTAATTGTGGAACCGACAACTGTTGAAGAAACCATCACAATTCTGAACAACATCAAAAACAAATACGAAGATCATCATAACGTAATCTATACTCCGGAAGCGATTGAAGCTTGCGTGAAGTTGACGAACCGTTATATGTCGGAGCGCTTCTTACCGGACAAGGCTATTGATGCTTTAGACGAAGCTGGTTCCCGCGTTCACATTACCAATATCGATGTTCCGAAACAGATTTTGGAATTAGAAAAACAATTGGAAGGCGTACGCGAACTTAAAAATTCTGTAGTTAAGAAACAGAAATATGAAGAAGCGGCAAAACTTCGTGACGATGAAAAACGTATCGAAAAAGATTTAGCTATAGCCCAGGAACAATGGGAAGAAGATGCTAAAAACAATCGTATTACCGTTACAGAAGATAATGTTGCCGACGTAGTTTCAATGATGACAGGAATTCCTGTTAATCGTATCGCACAAACAGAAAGTAACAAATTGGCCCACTTACCGGAGCTTATCAAAGGTAAAGTAATCGGACAGGATGAAGCCGTAATGAAAATTGCCAAATCCATCCAGAGAAACCGTGCCGGATTAAAAGATCCGAACAAGCCGATCGGTTCGTTTATCTTCCTGGGTCAGACCGGAGTTGGTAAAACGCAATTAGCTAAAGTCATTGCCAAAGAATTATTCGATTCTGAAGACGCTTTAATTCGTATCGACATGAGTGAATACATGGAAAAATTCGCGATTTCGAGATTAGTGGGTGCACCTCCGGGATATGTTGGATACGAAGAAGGCGGACAATTAACTGAGAAAGTACGAAGAAAACCATATTGTGTTGTGCTTTTAGACGAGATTGAAAAAGCCCACCCGGATGTTTTCAACATGATGCTCCAGGTATTGGACGACGGACATTTGACCGACAGCTTAGGCCGTAAAATCGATTTCAGAAATACGATTATCATCATGACGTCGAATGTTGGTGCACGTCAGTTGAAAGATTTCGGAACCGGTGTTGGATTCGGAACCGCTTCTAAAGAGGCTCAGGCTGGGGAAATTTCAAAAGGTATCATCGAAAATGCCCTTAAAAAAGCCTTCGCTCCCGAATTCTTAAACAGAATTGACGACGTAATTGTCTTCAATACGCTGGAAAAAGAGCACATCGACCTGATTATCGACATCGAAATGGACAAAGTATACGCTCGAGTTGCCGATTTAGGATACAAATTAAAATTATCCGAAAAAGCAAAAGACTATATCGCAGAGAAAGGTTTCGACAAGCAATTCGGTGCACGACCTCTAAAACGTGCGATCCAGAAATACGTTGAAGATGAATTGGCTGAAGAAATAATCACTTCAAAAATTCATGAAGGCGACGAGATTTTCATGGATCTGAATGAAGAGAAGCAGGAGCTTTTCGTAACCATAAAGAAATCTGAAAAACCTACTAATTAGTAGGTTTTTTCTTTTTTAGCCAAAATTGTTCCGCATTTCAAAAAAAGTAGTACTTTAGAATTACTAATTACGTATTGAAAATGCTAGACAAAGTTATCGTAGGAAGCGAAGAATGGTGCTCCTTCCCGTCTCTCGGAATTCCAACAATCAAAGCACGTGTTGATTCGGGTGCAAAAACATCAGCGCTTCACGCGACCAACATTACTCCGTTTGAAAAAGACGGGGAACATTGGGTTCGGTTTGACATCAACCCTATTCAGAATAACTTAAAAGCAGTCATTCATTGCGAAGCGCTTTTAGTCGACAAACGCGTGGTGAAAAGCTCCAGCGGCTTTCGTGAACAGCGTTATGTAATCAAGACAACATTAGAAATCGGAGGAAGTCTTTGGGAAATCGAAGTAACGCTTACCAATCGTGACTCGATGGGTTTCAGAATGCTGTTAGGTCGCGAAGCCATGTCGGGCCGAATCTTAGTCGATCCCGAACAAAAATACCTGTTAGGACAACCTACAAACGAAAAATTAAAAGAATACTACTATAGTGAATTGCCAACTACCAAAGGATTGCGAATTGGTTTATTAGCCAGTAATCCTGAATTGTACAGCAACAAGCGAATCATGGAAGCAGGAGAAATGCGCGGACATGAAATGCATTTCCTGAATCTTAAATACTGTTATATGAAACTCGACGCTGATACCCCTGAAATTCATTACAGGGGCGGACGTGTTTTAAACGATTTTGATGCAGTAATCCCAAGAATCCGACCGAGTATGACATATTACGGTTGTGCACTTACCCGTCAGTTTGAAGCCTTAAAAGTGTTTGCGTTGAACAATTCGGCGGCCATCAGTCAGTCAAGAGATAAATTGTTTTCACTGCAGTTGCTTCTGAATAACGGCGTTGACATTCCTACCACCGGATTTGCTAATTCACCTTTGGACACCAATGATTTGATAAAAATGGTTGGCGGTTCTCCCCTAATCGTGAAATTACTTGAAGGAACACAAGGAAAAGGTGTCGTTTTGGCAGAAACCAAAAAAGCAGCCGAGTCGGTGATAAATGCATTTAAGAGCCTAAATGCCAACATTTTAGTTCAGGAATTCATTAAGGAAGCCAATGGAAAAGATTTACGATTATTTGTTGTGGACGGTAAAGTCGTTGCGGCCATGCAACGTGAGGCTTTGCCAGGGGAATTCCGCGCCAATATCCATTTGGGAGGAACAGCTTCGGTCGTAAAAGTAACTTCCGAAGAAAAACGCATCGCCATCAAAGCCGCAAAAGCCATGAATTTGAAAGTGGCAGGTGTCGATATTATCCGTTCGTCAAAAGGACCATTATTACTGGAGGTCAACTCTTCCCCTGGTTTGGAAGGCATAGAGGGCGCAACACATAAAGATATCGCCGGAGAAATGATCAAAGCGATTGAGAAAAACTTTAAATGGAAATAATAAAGTAATTAGTGATTAGCTGAACACTGAAATTAAATACTGAAATTTGAATGACTATTTCGAAATAATCCTAAGAAGCACAGCCGTCTATTTATTTATGGTCGTGGCTTTACGGCTATTCGGAAAAAAAGAATTATCGCAACTTAATACGGCAGATGTCATACTGATTTTACTGATAAGCAATTCCGTCCAAAATGCCATGGTTGGCGAAAACACCAGTCTTTTAGGTGGTTTAGCAGCCGCTCTGGTTTTATTTTTAATCAGTAACGGTTTAAAAAGATTGATGTACCGGTTTAAGATCCTAAGCGACTTGGTTCAGGATAAACCCGAAATTCTGATTCATAACGGAAGAATCGATTATTCAACTTTAGCGAAACTACGTATCTCATCCGATGAAATGGAAGAAGCCATGCGTGAACATGGTGTTGAACACTACGAAGATGTAAAATTGGCTATGCTCGAAGTAGACGGAAATATCAGTATCATTTCAGGAGAAACCGAATTGAAACAATCCCATCACAAAAGACGAATTCATAAAACCTTAAGCTAATACTATGAATAAAACCCGACTGGAAGCCTTTAGTGATGGTGTTTTAGCCATTATCATCACCATCATGGTACTGGAGCTGAAAGTTCCACATGGAATGAATTTTGAATCGTTAAAGCCTTTATTTCCAAAATTCCTGAGTTATCTGATGAGTTTCATTTACGTCGGAATCTATTGGAACAACCATCATCATATGATGCATACCGTAAAGCAGGTAAGCGGCGGAATTCTGTGGGCAAACCTGCACCTATTGTTCTGGCTTTCCTTAATTCCATTTGCTACGGCGTGGATCGGTGAGCATCATTTCGGGCCTTTTCCCATGCTGGTTTATGGATTTGTTCTTTTAATGTGCGGAATCGCCTACTCTGTTTTGCAGCTTATTATCATCAAAAAGCATGGCGAAAATTCGTTATTGTCAAAAGCGGTTGGAAACGATTATAAAGGAAAAGCTTCTGTGATTTTATATTTAGTTGCAATACTATCAACTTATTATCATGAAATAATTTCCGGAATCATCTACATTTTAGTAGCTTTAATGTGGCTAATCCCGGATAAGCGAATTGAACGGGTTTTTGATAATGAAAAAAGTAATTAGGTATGAACACAATATATCATGATTTTTACATTAATACCTCCAAGGATAAAGTGTTCGAGGCTGTAAGCACACCTTCCGGACTGAACAATTGGTGGACTTTACGCTCCAGTGGAAAACCGGCTCTGAATGAAGAATTCAATTTGTTTTTCGCTGAAGAATACAATTGGTTTGCCACGATTTCAAAATTCAAAGAAAACGAAGAAATAGAATTTTCCATGACTGAGGCAATGAAAGAATGGAGACCAACGCGTTTCGGATTTATTTTATCAGAAGAAGAACCGAACCAGACTTATGTTCAGTTTTACCACACGAATTGGAATGAAATCACCAGGGAATTTCGTGTAGCGAGTTATTGCTGGGCCGATTTACTCCGCCAAATGAAACAATATTTAGAAGACGGGATCATCACACCATTTGAAAAACGAAGTTAATATGACAAACAGGAAAATCGTACTCACTTTCATCTTAGGTTCTATAATCACTATTATTGGCGCACTTTTCAAACTAATGCACTGGCCTTATGCTTCTTTTTTATTGATAATGGGAATGTTATGCGAAGCTTTAGCAGGCTGTATGCTTATCATTAAAATATACAAAGATCAGAATCCAAACGGTTTCCTAAACAAATAATCATGACACTACTATCAAAAATACTCATCGGTTTTGTTGCCTTCATCCATCTTTACATTGTATGGCTGGAAATGTTTGCCTGGACCACACGCGCCAAAAAAGTGTTCCGGAGTGTTCCCCCTGAAATGTTTGAAAAAACCAAACAGATGGCCGGTAATCAAGGGCTATATAACGGTTTTCTCGCCGCCGGCCTGATCTGGTCGCTTTTAATCTGCGATATCTATTGGAGCTTTTATATAGCCTTGTTTTTTCTGAGTTGCGTATTTATAGCTGGCGTTTATGGCGCAATTACAGTACAGCGATCGATATTCTATGTGCAGTCAGTTCCCGCGATACTTGCAATTATCAGTATTCATTTTATGAAATAAAAAAAGCCGCTAATTAAGCGGCTTTTTTTATTATTCTAAAACTTCGTCGTCAAGTTGTAAACTGTTCAGGAAGGCTATCGATTTTTCAATATCGTAATGAAGGATTCTGTCCTCTTCTACCAATGGCACTTCTTCTCTATATGATTTGATAAATGTTTCCAAAAACTCGCTTGATTTCAAAGGTCTTCTGAACTCAATTGCCTGTGAAGCATTCATTAATTCAATGGCTAAAATACGCTCAAGGTTTTCCATTATTTTCAGGCACTTCGTAGCTGCATTTGCACCCATACTCACATGATCTTCCTGTCCGTTTGAAGAGACAATACTATCGATGCTCGCTGGTGTTGCCAACTGCTTATTCTGACTCACGATACTTGCAGCGGTATATTGCGGAATCATGAAACCAGAGTTCAATCCAGGATTGCTTACTAAAAATGCAGGTAAATTTCTTGTACCGGAAATTAGCTGGTATGTTCTTCTTTCAGAAATACTTCCTAATTCCGCTAATGCAATGCCTAAGAAATCTAAAGCTAAAGCCAATGGCTGACCGTGGAAATTCCCGCCGGAAACAATTAAATCTTCGCCCACAAAAATATTAGGGTTATCCGTAACGGAATTGATTTCCGTCTTAAATACTTTTTTCACGTAATCCACGGTATCTTTCGATGCGCCATGCACTTGCGGAATACAACGGAAGGAATAGGGATCCTGAACATGTTCTTTCGGCTGCGCGATGATTTCGCTGTCCTCCAATAATTCCTGGAAACGTCTTGCAGTATTGATTTGCCCTTTATGCGGACGAACAATATGGATCAATTCATTAAACGGATCGATTCTTCCGTCAAAACCTTCTAATGAAATGGCTGCAATAACATCTGCTAAATAGGAATACTTACAGGCTTTCAGTAAAACATAACAGCCATAAGCACTCATGAATTGCGTCCCGTTTAACAACGCTAATCCTTCTTTAGATTGCAACACAATCGGCTGCCAACCCATTTTCTCCAATACTTTCTTTGCCGGCTGACGGAATCCATCAACATACACTTCACCTTCACCAATCAATGGCAAACATAAATGTGCCAGCGGTGCCAAATCTCCGGAAGCTCCTAAAGAACCCTGAGTATAAACAACCGGTAAAACATCATTATTGTAAAAATCTACCAATCGTTCAACAGTTTGCAATTGTACACCTGAATTTCCGTAGCTTAACGATTTGATTTTCAGCAAAAGCATGATTTTCACTATCTCGTGCGGAACTTCGTCTCCTGTACCACAAGCATGCGATTTCATCAGGTTTTCCTGTAGCTGAGAAAGGTTTTCATTGGAGATTTTTACATTACACAACGAACCGAAACCAGTGTTGATTCCGTAAATGGGCCCGTCATGTGTTTCCATTTTTTTATCAAGATACAAACGGCATTTTTCAATGTTAATGCGCGCTTCTTCTGACAATTCAAGAGTTTTGTTTTGGGAAATAATTTCGTGGAGCAGTTCTAAGGTAAACACATCAGAACTGATATAATGTACTGTATCCATTTTTGTTGGTTGGTTTCGGTTCCAAAATTCCGTAAAATGACTTTAAAAAACAAGCTAATTTATTAGTATTTCATTATGACTTTAAATAAATCAAATTTCTTACATTTGAGCAACTAAATAAAAACTAAACAACTATCAATCATGAAACACACACTTTACTTATTCCTGGTAGTTTTATTGGCTTCTTTTGCGACGCCGAAAGAAACAGTTACCCTGTCAGGAAAAATCACCAACACTGATGACGGAAAACTGAAAATCAAAGGTGAATCTTTTGAAAAAGAGATTACGCTTAAAGCCGACGGTTCTTTTTCCGAAACCTTTCAGATTGAGTACACAGGGACCTACAATTTTGCCACAAAAAATAACCGTGCTGCATTATATTTAGCAAAAGGAACAAAATTGGTAATCAACGCCGATGATAAAAATTTCGCGCCAACATTAAAATTCACCGGAAAAGGAAGCGCCGAAAACCAATATTTTAATTCGAAATCAGTATTAGCAAACAAGATGATGGGCGCTGCGCAAGAGTTTTACGCCTTAGATGAAACTGCTTTCCTGGCTAAGATCAAAGAAGTTAAAGCGGCAATGACCAATTTGCTGAACACTTCCAATATTACAGATGCAAATTTTCTGAAAAATGAAAAGAAAAGCATTGATTACTTCGAGCAATTACAGCTTTTGAATTATCCTAATTATCATACTCATTATGCGAAAATTGAAGGTTTCAAACCCTCAGAATCGTTCCCTAAATTTGATGAGAAAATCGATTTGGATAATGAGCAGGACTTTTTGTTCTCATCACCTTACAAACAAATCGTTTCTACAAGATTCAATAATGGCATCTTCGCAAAATTAGGCGAGAATGAAGAATATACTTATAAGTTAGCTTTGCCTGAAATCAAAAAAATTAAAAGTCCTTCCATCAAAAATGCACACATCCAAAATGTAGGTTATGAGGTTGGCGCAGGAAATCCTGAAGCAGCAATACTTTATAATGAGTTATTGGCACTTTCAACAGACGCAAAGTTTAAAGAGGCTTTAACAACGAAATATAACAAAATCAAAACATTAACGCCAGGAAATATTTCTCCGAAGTTTGACTATGAAAACTTTAAAGGCGGAAAAACAGCATTGGAAAGCTTAAAAGGAAAATACGTTTACATTGATGTTTGGGCTACATGGTGCGGACCATGCCGTCGTGAAATTCCAAGCCTGCAAAAAGTAGAAGAGCAATACCACGGAAAAAACATTGAGTTCGTGAGTCTTTCCATCGACACGAAAAAGGATTACGAAAAATGGAGAAAGTTTGTAGAAGAGAAAAAACTGGGTGGAATCCAATTATTTGCTGATAACGACTGGAATTCAAAATTCGTTCAGGAATATGCTATTGAAGGTATTCCAAGATTTATCTTAGTTGATCCGAATGGCAATATCGTTTCTGCAGATGCTCCCCGTCCATCCGATCCTAAACTGATCGCTAAATTAGAGGAGTTAGGAATAAAATAATTGCTATAAATAATTTGAATAAACCCTTTCTGAGTTCGCTTTGAAAGGGTTTATTTTTTGCTTAACGTCAGAAAAGCTTTTCCCAAGTACGCAAGAATATCGGAAGCAATGAACGCGTGATGTCCTGTCTCCGGAACAGCAATATCGGCAGCCAATCCATGCAGGTAAACACCCAAAATAGCAGCAGCCATCGGATCGTATTTCTGTGCCAGTAATCCGGTGATTATTCCTGTCAGCACATCGCCGCTACCCGCTGTAGCCAATGCCTGATTTCCGGAAGTATTCATATATACATAACTTTTATATACGATCAAAGTCGGTGCACCTTTCAGCACTACAATTACTTCAAATTCGGCTGAGAAGTCTTTTACTTTCTCAATCATGTCTTCCACCGACTCCCATTCGCCAATCAGCCGGTCCAGCTCTTTTAAATGAGGTGTCAGGATAGTTTTTTTGGGAAGCATTTCCAGCCATTCCTTGTTCTGTGAAAGAATGTTCAGGCCATCGGCATCAATAACCATAGGCAAAGTATTCATTTTCAGAAAATGAAACATGGCCTGATGCGTATCCAGATGTTGTTCCATCCCAATCCCGAATCCAACGGCATCCAATTTCAAATCATGATTGACAGAAGTAATCCGTTCGTTATAGTCATCCGTTAAAACCATTGCTTCGGGGACAGTAATCTGCATGACGTCATAGCCACATTTAGGAAGATAAGCTGTTACTAATCCCGCACCTGCCTTCAGGCACGCTTTTGTCGCAAGGCTTACGGAACCAATTTTTCCATAGCTTCCCCCTACAATCAGTGCATGGCCCTGAATTCCTTTATGCGCTTCTTTTGCTATTGGTACAAAATGCTTCAGCGCTTCTTTTTTGTCTAATAAAATATGATTTTCCATTTGATAAATTTACGAAAAATCATCGTTTTTTTAAACACAAATTTTCTTATAAAATCAAATAATTGTGAAAAATCTTATTCTTTTCTCAAAAAATAATTACATTTGCATATAATGTTGAGTAACAATAGCACATATAATCTTTTCGCTACAACCCTATCTGCGGTTGCAATGCCAGTTGCTACAACATCTACTACAACAACGACTACCCCTTCCGGGGTATAAACATTACATATAATCCATTTGGCGTACGTATTATTTTTAATACGAAAAGCTGTTGTTTGAAACAACACATTCCCTAATTCATTTATCTCGAAAATCATTGTTTAGCTGTGCCATTAAAAAACAGCGCCAGAAAGAATGTTTTTCATAAAATTGACAAATCATGAGAATTTTAAAATTTGGCGGCACTTCTGTTGCCAATCCTGAAAATATAGTAAAAAGCATAGCCATCCTGAAAGAAAAAGCAGGTCAAAAAGTTGTTGTAGTATCGGCTTTGGGTGGTGTTACTGATGCTCTTATCAAAGGAATAAACGAGGCGAAAGCCAAAGACCTGAATTACAAAAACACACTGCTTGAAATAAAGAACAGGCATTTTGAAACACTGAACAATCTTTTGCCGGAAGAAAATCAGAAAAATGGAAGCGAGTATATACAAAAATGTTTTACCGATCTGGAAAATTTACTGGAAGGCTGCTACCTGTTAGGTGAACTTTCCCGCAAATCAACAGATTTGATTCTGTCCTACGGTGAACTCCTTTCGTCTGTAATTATTTATGAAAGATTAAAACTCGAAGTTGATAAAGTCACTTATAAAGACAGTCGGGAATTAATCAGAACAGACAGCACTTTTGGCAATGCTGTAGTTAATTTTGAAATTACTGATTACTTAATTCAGTATTTTTTTGATAAAAACCAATCAGAAATCACGATACTACCAGGCTTTATTGCCGAATCATCCGATGGTAATACAACGACTTTAGGTCGTGGAGGATCTGACTATACAGCAGCCATACTAGCAGCAGCTTTGAATTCGGAACTACTTGAAATCTGGACTGACGTAAGCGGCATGTTTACAGCCAATCCGAAAATCGTAAAACAAGCCAAACCTATTTCCAATATTTCCTTTAGGGAAGCCATGGAACTATCTCATTTTGGAGCTAAAGTACTTTATGCGCCAACAATCCAGCCGGTAATGAACAAAAACATTCCTGTAGTCATTAAGAACACTTTTGCTCCGGAGGAAGAAGGAACACTCATCACACAGGACGCTGAACAAAACAATACGAATATAGTCAGAGGAATAAGTCACATTGAAAATATTGCGCTGCTTACTCTTGAAGGCTCAGGATTGGTAGGTGTTTCAGGTGCTTCAAAAAGGCTTTTCAGTGCAATTGCCAAGGAAAACATTAATGTCGTTTTCATTACCCAGGCATCCTCAGAACATTCCATATGCATCGGTATTTCTGAAAATGCAGCAAAAAATGCAAAACAAGCTATTGACAATGAGTTTCAGCATGAGATTAAGCAGCTGAAAATAAAACCTGCGCTAGTGGAAAACAACCTTTGCATCATAGCTGTTGTTGGCGGAAATATGAAAAACCATCAGGGTTTGAGCGGTAAGATGTTCAGTACACTGGGAAAAAACAACATCAATATCAGGGCAATTGCCCAAGGCGCTTCGGAACTTAATATTTCGGCAGTTATTGATAAAAAAGACATCAAAAAAGCTTTAAATACGCTTCATGAAAGATTTTTCGAAGACAATACAAAGCAACTGAATCTTTTTATAACCGGAGCCGGAAATGTTGGAAGCAAATTTATTAATCAGATCCATCAGCAGAAAAAATATTTAAAAGAGAATTTGCGGATTAATGTACGCGTAATTGCCATTTCCAATTCCAAAAAGATGCATTTCGATGAAGATGGCATTGATTTAAACCAATGGGAAGCACTATTGGAAAACGGCGAAAAATCATGCCCGAACGAATTCATTTCAAAAGTGGAAAAACTGAATTTACGTAATAGCATTTTTGTAGACAATACCGCAGATAGTGATATTGCAGCCATTTATAATCAGTATTTAAAACAAAATGTGGCGGTAGTTACCTGCAACAAAATTGCCTGTTCGTCCTCATTTGAAAATTATAAAAATTTAAAGGATCTTTCTAAAAAATACAATGCGCCGTTTTTATATGAAACTAACGTTGGCGCGGGTTTGCCAATTATTGACACGCTTAAGAATTTAATTGCGTCCGGTGACCGCGTACATAAAATCCAGGCTGTTCTGTCCGGAAGCCTCAATTTTATTTTCAATAATTTTAATGAGAACAACAGCTTTCACAATGCAGTAAATCAGGCAAAATCAGAAGGTTATACAGAACCCGATCCGAAAATCGATTTAAGCGGCATTGATGTAATGAGAAAAATGCTGATTCTAATTAGAGAAAGCGGTTACCCGATGGAAATAGAGGATATAACCAACGCATCCTTTATGCCTCAAAAATCATTGGAAGCAGAATCGATTTCCGACTTTTTTGATTCCCTGAACGAGCATGCATTCCATTTCGAAAATCTTTATCAGGAGTCTGTAAAAAAAGACTGCCGCCTGAAGTATGTCGCCGAATTTGAAAACGGAAAAGCAAAAGTGGGCCTGCAATTCATTGAAAAAGAGCATCCTTTTTACAACCTGGAAGGCAAGGACAATATCGTGTTGTTTTACACCGACCGCTATGCCGATCAACCCTTACTAATTAAAGGTGCCGGTGCCGGTGCTGCGGTTACTGCGTCAGGAATTTTTGCGGATGTAATCCGACTTGGAACAATTTAATTGAAAGACAAAATGGAAATAAAAATATTCTGTCCGGCCACTATCGCCAACCTGTCCTGTGGTTTTGACGTTCTCGGCTTATGCCTTGACACCATAGGAGATGAAATGATAATCCGTCAAACCCCTAAAAAAGGAATTCAGATCACCAAAATAACCGGGGCTGAATTGCCTTTGGAAGCAGAAAAAAATGTAGCCGGGGTCGCAGCCATGGCAATATTGAATGCTGTTCATGGTGATTTTGGCTTTGAAATCGAAATACATAAAAAAATCAAGGCCGGAAGTGGCATTGGGAGTTCCGCTGCCAGTGCCGCCGGAGCTGTTTTTGGCATAAACGAGCTTCTTGGCAGACCCTTCACAAGAAAAGAACTGGTGTATTTTGCCATGAAAGGCGAAGCCTTGGCCAGTGGAAGTGAACATGCCGATAATGTTGCCCCTGCTCTTTTGGGTGGTATTACATTGGTACGGGGTTACAATCCGCTTGATATTATTAAAATTGAAAGTCCGTCTGAATTATTTGCGACAGTAATTCATCCGCAGATCGAATTGAAAACATCTGAAATGCGGGCGGTTTTGAAACAGGAGATTTCTTTAAAAAGCGCTATAACACAATGGGGAAACCTGGGCGGATTGATTGCCGGGTTTTATACCAGTGATTATGATTTAATCCATCGGTCTTTACATGACGACATTGTGGAGCCATTGCGAGGCCCTTTTATTCCTAAATTTGATATTCTTAAGAGTAAAACTACTGAAAATGGTGCGCTGGGAACCGGAATATCAGGATCAGGGCCTTCCGTTTTTGCTCTAAGCAGAGGAATTACGACAGCTCACATAGTAGCTGATGTCATGGCAGAAATCTATAATGAAACCGCAATCCCGTTTGAAATTCATGTTTCTAAAGTAAATCCGGAAGGAATAAAAATAATTAATTCGTAAAGATGAAGTATTACAGTTTAAACAATAAAAATAATAAAGTTACTTTTCAGGAAGCACTCCGAAATGGTTTAGCACCTGATAATGGCTTATATTTTCCGGAAAGTGTAACTCCTTTGCCGGCAGCTTTTTTTGAGTCCGTTGAAAATTTAAGCCATGAAGAAATAGCACTGGAAGCCATCAGCCAATTCATCGGAGAGGAAATCCCAAAAATGGAACTACAGCAAATCATCAAAGAAACGCTGAGTTTTGATTTCCCTTTAATCCCTATAGAAGAAAATATTTTTTCACTCGAGCTCTATCACGGACCAACTATGGCCTTTAAAGATGTTGGCGCCCGATTCATGTCACGCTGCCTGCACTATTTCAATAGAGAAAACGATGAGAAAACAACCGTTCTAGTGGCGACTTCCGGCGATACTGGAGGTGCTGTCGCAAGTGGTTTTCTTGGAACAAAGAATGTTGAAGTCGTGATATTATATCCAAGCAAAAAAGTGAGTGATATCCAGGAACGTCAATTAACTACGCTTGGTCAAAATATTACCGCACTGGAAGTCGACGGCACATTTGACGATTGTCAGGCCATGGTTAAGAAAGCCTTTCTGGACAAAGAGCTGGCATCAAAAAACCTTAC
>NZ_CAMLMK010000044.1 GCF_946481155.1 uncultured Flavobacterium sp. | reverse complement strand
CATCATGCTCCAGTTTTCGGAATTTGATTTCCCCGATTTCCAAAAATAATTCCGAAATGGTTTTTCCTGTATTTTTTTCGATTATTTCGTCCAGATCAAAAAACGGAATCCCTGTCTTTTCAGACAAAAATTTACCGACCGAAGTCTTTCCGGAACCCATATAGCCGACTAAAATAATTTTCTTCATAACAATAAAACCTTATAAACTAAGCGCTTAAGAAACTGATTAAAAAAAAAGTCAAATTTATAATAAATTTCCCTTGGAAAATAAATAATACGCCTTATATTTGCACCCGCAATCAGGAAATGATTACAGACTCGGTAGCTCAGCTGGTAGAGCACATCACTTTTAATGATGGGGTCCTGGGTTCGAATCCCAGCCGGGTCACATAATGATTTAAATCCTTCAAAAACCTAGGTAAAGTTACCCTTTATTTTTTGATTTATTTGAATTATGAGTGGCGCTTTTAAGAACAAAAAAAGGTTCTTTTTCAAAGCAAAACTTAAACCCAAATTATTATTTCCTGTTAGCATAGACTCGGTAGCTCAGCTGGTAGAGCACATCACTTTTAATGATGGGGTCCTGGGTTCGAATCCCAGCCGGGTCACGAATAAATAAAATTAAAAGAAAAAGTGTTTTTAAGCTTTTTCATTAATTTTATTTTCAAAGCGGAGCTTTGAGGGATAGACGAAAGTCAGTCCATATTACAGAATAAAAGTCGTTCGCCTGCCGAATGGCTTTTTTTATTTCCGGCCACGTGGAGAAATTGGTAGACTCGCCATCTTGAGGGGGTGGTGTCGCAAGACGTGTCAGTTCGAATCTGATCGTGGTCACGAATAAATAAAAACCAGCATAAAATTTGTAAAGTTTTACTTTTAAGAATTTTATGCTGGTTTGTATTTTCAAAGCAGAGCTTTGCGGGAAGGACGAAGTCAATCCTATGGCAACAAAAAAACGAACCCCGAATACCTACTCTAAAGTATTCAGGGTTCGTTTTTAACAAATAAAAAGTCCCCATGAAACGGGGACTTTTTTATTATGGCTGCATTATCAACGCCTGTAACGGCTTCAGTTGCTCCATGTCGATGTTTGCCTTTTTCATTAAGCTCATCATGGTGAGCACCTGCGTTGGATTCATGTCATCACCTACGATTCGTACTACGGCGAAACCGTTTTCTTTTCTGTTGGCATACAAAACAAATTCATCGATATGCTCATCTTCTCCTACGAAGTAAATCGCGCCGCCTTCTTTTCCAGAACCTACTTTCATAAGCTGCTGATAGCTCTTGTCTTTCAGAATTTCAGTTACCTTAGCCCTTTCCGCCTCAAATTGCTTTTGATTCACGGAATCAGCTTTAAAAGCAAGCACATTGATCTTTTCAAAAGCCTCCAGTGCCGCTTTCTCTTCTCCTGTCAGACTCACTTTGTCCACGTTGATAAAGCTTGGCGCAATATCTACAGAAATAAATTCTTTGTTTTCAGAGTTCTCTACAAAATATTTCTGCAGGGATGGCTTTTGCTCGCAGCTTGTGAAAAGCAAAGCTGAAACAATTCCGATGTATATAAAACGTTTCATATTACTTTTTTGACGCTTTTTTCAACGATTCACCACCTGGCAATTTCATTTTTTCAGTCAAAGCAGAGATTTCATCCAGGTCAAAGTTTCCGGTTAAGGACAACAATACTGTTTCATTGCTTTTTACTGCACCACCTTCGATGAACATCAGAAGTTCTTTCACCTGGCTGCTTGTTGCTCCGGATTTCACATAAATTTTCACGTTTTTACCGCCATCGTTAATGCGCATTAACTCTTCTAACGGATGTGATTTCAAATAGCCGCTTACGGTAGCTTTCATATCAGAAGCCGGTTTTGCGCTGTTTGTGGTGAAAACTTTCAAATTGTCTAATTTTTTAAGTAAAGACATGTATGCCTGAGCTTCTTTATCAGAAGCATCTACTTTAACTTTACTCATTAATTCGAACATTTTTTTGTTCACGATAACCGAAGTTACGTTTTCCTGACCGTCAAATTTATCGAAAGCCGTTTGCGAAAACATTACGGTTGAAAATAGTGCTATTACTGCTGTTAAAAATAACTTTTTCATTTTTTGATTATTTAAAGATTGTTTTTGTTGTTTGATTGTACTCGGTCATATGTTCCATCCCTTTCACGCCTACATTTACATTTTCCGAAACCATTTCCAGAGCTTTTTGTGTTTCCTGGAAAGCCACTTCCGGATTGTCGAAAGTGCCCAGATCCTGTGGAGCCGGTTCATGGGTCATGAAGAAGTAAGCGCCGGACAAAATTGCCACACTTGCCGCTACGGAAGTCCACGCTACATAACTGCGTTTTCTGGGTTGTAGTGGAATCGTTTTGGTAAATTGTTCCTCTTTTGCCTGGCTGAAGTAACCGAAAACTGCTCGATATTGTTCCAGATGTGGCGCCACATCCGGGGATGAAAAGTAATTTTTCAACTGCTTTTCTTCGGCAATACTGGTTTCTCCCGAAAAGTATTTCTCTACTAATATTTCAATTGTATGTAATTCCATAATTGTGTTTTTTAACTAATTGTTCTCTAATCTCTTTCCTTGCTCTCGAAAGCGAAACCCTTACTGCGGTTTCATTCATATCCATGATTTTTGCAATCTCCGAGAACTCGTATTCCTCTATGTCCCGCATCTGAATAATTAACCGTTGCTGTTCGGGTAGGTTTTCCATTATTTTTTCTACCCAGCTCCAACTGTCTTTGTCTTCAATCTGTTTCTGAACACTTGCGGCCCGGTCGGAATAATTATTGTGCACTATCTGCAAATTTGATGCCCTTTTTGATTTCAGCTGATCCAGACAGTAATTCTTGGTCATCGTCATCGCAAAAGCTTCGACACTCGAATAATTTGAAAGAACATTATTATTTTTCCATAATTTCACCAAAACTTCCTGCGTTGCGTCTTCGGCTTCTTCAGTGCTCACGAGCAACCTTTTCGCCATCCGAAACAACTTGTCTTTAAAAGGAGAAATCAGATTTACAAACTCCTGTTGATTCATAATTTATATTGGTTTGGTTTTGGTCTATAAAAGCTAGACGAACTACTCAATTGTTTGTTACAAGTTACAATAAAAAAAATGCAGTTTCCTGGAAATAAAAAAATCCCGATGCTTTCACACCGGGACTTACATACATGAAAAAAATATAATTACTATTAAAAAAGTATGTTCACTCCTACTCTGAAGTTGCGGCCTCTCGTGCTGTAACCTCTTGATTCCACAAAATCTTTATCCAGAATATTATCAACCGCAGCGAAAGTATTCATCCTTCCTTTTATTAATTCATAGCGAAGGTTTGCGTTCACCAATTGATAATCTTTCAGCACTTCCGTAACCAAGGTTGGTGTCCAGGTAGCATCGTAAACCGTGTGTTCCGTAATTCTGTCGGAAACAAACTGGTAGTTCACATTAAATCCTAAACGGGAATTCGCGCGAATATCCACTGATGCATTGGCTTTGTGCTTCGGATTTAAAATTCTTGACTGTCTTTCAAGTTCGCTGAAAGTATAATTGGCGTTGAACTTAATATTATCGTTCAAAGCATAAGACAACATCGTCTCAATTCCTTTCACAATATTTTTCCCTTCAACATTAAAGTATTTATAAGTCATCAGATCAAAACCGATCGCATCTTTTTCCTCTCTGTGGAAAGCGACAGCATTCAGGACTAGTTTTTTATTTAATAGTCCGACTTCAAAACCGGCCTCAACTGTAGCATCTTTTTCAGGAGTCAATTCCAGTTCCCCATAAGGAGAATACAATTGGTACAAACTTGGCGTAACAAAAGCAGTACTGTATGACGCTAAGACTTTTAAAGGAAAATTCCGGAAAGAATACGAAGGATTTACATTGTAAACTACATTATTCCCGTACTTACTGTGCATATTATATCGGGCCCCGGCATTAATGTTCAATCCGAAAGTTGAATTATAAACCGCTGTTGCATAAGGGTCAATCATATTGAAATGGGCAAGTTCTTCGCCGATGGTGCCATACGGACTTTCATTTGACATTTCATGAAACTGAAACTGTCCACCCACAACGACAAATAACTGAGACGAAACCTCATATTTATTGTATGCATCAACATTTGCGCTTCTTGACTTGTAATTAAACATCGTCGCATAAGAAAAAATCTCCCTGTTGATTAAGTTAGCTCCCGAATTGATCACGAACTCACCTTTATTGTATTTGTATTTTGGCGAAAAACCAACTCTGTACTGCTCTGAAGTATTGAAATTCTGCAAATCATCTGCAAAGGGTCCGCCATCAAATCCGCTTTTCATGCGGTCATAATTAGCAAAAACGTCTAATGTCAGCTTTTTTGTCGGCATAAAGCCGAATTTCACCATCGAGTTCAGTCTGGAAAAACGGTCATCTTCAAATACTACATCACTATCAGCCGGTTTAGCCTCAGAAATCCCTTTGCTCTCCGTACTGTTCAATGCGGCATAATAATTGAATTTCTCCTTGCTTCCTCCGAATGAAAAGCCCTGGTTAAAATCCTGCGGACGGTAATTTGCTTTTTTAGCCACCGTTTGCGTACCCATATTGATATAGGCATTTCCTGCAATATCTTTTTTAGCTGCTTTTTTCAAGGTAACATTAATCACTCCGGTTGCAGCTCCTGTACCATATAATGTACTTGAAGCACCTTTCATAATCTCAATGCTTTCCACCTGGTCCACCGGAAGTAAACGCAAATCAAAAGACAGGCTGATTCCCGATGCATCCGTTACCGGCACCCCGTCCACTAAAATTAATACCTGATGATTTCTTCCTCCACGGATATAATAACCTAAATCTTTACCATTACGGCTCTGGTTTCCATTAATCTCAACACCTGCAACGGTACTCAATACTGCCGCTAAAGTCTGTCCCTGTTTTTTCTTTAAATCTTCTGCGGTAATTTTTACAATCACCTTACCCGATTTTTCCTTTGGCAATGCAAATTTCGAATCGGAAACAACAATTTCTTCCAATTGTTTTGACTTCGTAATACTGTCATTCTCCTGCGCAAAAGCACATGTAGCAAACAATAGCGCTACAGCACCAAAGCGAACCTTTTTTGTGTTCATTTTAGTTTTAAAATAATTTTAATAATGTGGGAGAAAAGTATAGAATTTACCCATACCCAAACCTTTTTTCCCGAAAGTTTGATACTCGATGTACTAGGCAGGTCTCCTGGCTTGCGTCTTGTTGTTTACCTTCCCATCACACTTACGCGGACAGTGGTTTTGCAGATAACAACAAGCTTAATAGCTTACAGTTGCGGGTACAGCTTAGGTATTTCACCTAATTCCCTTTTAATATGATCCGATAAAACCGGACGCATAACCTCAATACGATGGCAAATATAGACTTATGATTATGAATAATGCAAATTTTACAGCAATTTTCATGATATTTTTGAAAAATAAGCAATACCGATACGAAAAGCCATTCTTATTTGTAAGTTTTTTCTACAAATTAATTTTAATTACCTGCCCGAATTCTATTTTATTCTGAAAGGCATCTTTTAAAGGTAAATTGGTGATTTTGCATAGAAGACTTCGGATTACACCGGCATGGGTGACCAAAACAAGTGGCTTTCCGAAATTTAATTTTGAATCTGCAAAATCAACAACTCTTGTATATAATTCCGTAAACGATTCTCCGTTAGGAACTTTTACATTCACAAAATCACTCATCCACGGATTGAGTTCGTCTGGATGGATGTCGTCCCAACTTTTCAACTCCCAATTGCCGAAATTCATTTCCATCAACCGGTCATCAATTTCATACCTGGAATCGGACAAATAATCGGCTAAAATTTTGCAACGTTGTGACGGACTGGAAAAAAACACAGCGTCTTCAGGAATTTGTGTTTTTATAGTTTCAAACTGGTTTACATAAGGCTCCAGCAACCCAATATCGGAATGCCCGTAGCAAATGCCTTTTTCGCAAACAGTTTCCGTATGACGAACTAAATAAACTTCCATAGCGCCGCAACTGATAAATAAAAAACCACTTCACAAACCTGCTGTACTGCCCCAAGACAATCGCCTGTATACCCGCCAATCCATTTCTCAAAATAACACGCAAGGAAAAACCTGAATATAAAAACCGGCACAACAGCAAAAAGCAATTGCCATTGAAAACAGGACAAAACTACGAGCGGCAGCAATCCAAAAAAGAACGCGCCCAAAACTTCCTTCCAGGTAAAATGCTGTGCAATAGGCTTGCTTTTACTTGAGGCATCTTCTCTTGCATATTCGTGGGTAAATACTATAGAAACAGCCGACAGCCGACTTATGGCATGTGCTGAAATAAATAAAAGCAAAATTAATTTTAAAGAGCCTGCCTTAGTATTTCCCAGAAGTATCATTTCCGAAAGCGATTGAAATTTAAGCAGAAACAACAACACTAAACCAATCGCACCGTATGCTCCAATGGCACTGTCTTTCATTATTATTAAAATCTTTTCTTTGGTCCAGCCTCCGCCGAAACCATCGCATACGTCCGCAAAGCCGTCTTCATGAAATGCTCCGGTTACCAAAATGCCAATCAATATTGCAAAAACAATGGCAATCGCATCAGAAAAAAGCAACGAAGCAATATAAAACCCAAGAAATGCTGCCAATCCGACAATCCAACCCACTAACGGAAAGTAGCGCGAGGCTTTGTTCAGATAATCAGGATCGTGATCAATGTTTTTTGGACACGGGATACGTGTATAAAACATCAAAGCTGTAAAAAATATGTGTAGTTCTTTCTTCATTTCGAATTAGCACGCGGATAAAACGGATATAGGCAACGCGGATTATCCCTGATTTTAATTATTATTACTGTTTTCTGCTTTCTGCTTTCTGCGACAGAAAACTACTTACTTATTACTCACCCCTGCACTCTCAAAACTGGCCATTTCGTTTAGAAAAGCCACGGCCGACTTAACAACAGGAAATGCAATGGCACAACCTGTTCCTTCGCCCAAGCGTAAATCCAGTTGCAAAATGGCTTTTACCTTTAGATAATTCAGGAGTTTTATATGGGCCTGTTCGGCAGATTGATGGCTGAAAATGGCATTATCTATAATTGAAGGATTCTTTTGGTAGGCAATAAGAAAAGCTACACTACATATAAACCCATCCACTAGAATAAGCATATTATTTTTATAGGCTTCAAGCATTCCGCCGGTCATTTGGAGAATTTCAAAACCTCCAAAATAAGCCAGTTTTTCTTCTAATGCGTCGTTTCCGTCATAAGCATCTATCGCTTTTCTCAGTATTTCACTTTTGAATCGGAGTTTTTCATCATTCACGCCTGTGCCCTTCCCTACGCAGTCTTCAATCGGAATTCCGGTGATAACGCTCATCAGTACTGAAGCTGTAGACGTATTCCCGATACCCATCTCTCCAAAACCAACACAATTGCTGCCTTTTTTGGCAATCCCGGAAACAATTTCTCTTCCTTTTTCAAAACAAAGCTGCAATTGCTCTTTACTCATTGCGGGACCATGTAAAAATGATTTTGTCCCGCGGTCAATTTTTGCGGAAATCAGATTGGAATTCGGGGAAAAATCATAATTCACACCGGAATCCACTATCGATAACGTAATATCATTTTGCCTGCAGAAGACGTTAATTGCCGCTCCTCCTTCCAAGAAATTGGTGACCATTTGCCTTGTAACATCTTGCGGATAGGCACTTACGCCGTGATTGGCAATTCCATGATCGGCAGCAAAAACTACTATATTCGGCTGAATGATTTTGGGTTCCAACGTTTTGAAAACCATTCCGATTTGCTTTGCCAGGACTTCCAATGTTCCCAAAGAACCTGTTGGCTTGGTTTTATTGTCTATCTTACTTTGTAATGCAGCTTCAAATTCAGCGGAAACATTTTCCATCGCATTTTCAATGGCTGGCCTATGACCAGTTTCCTCCTTATGAATTTTTGAAATTTCCGTAACAAAAGGTTTTTCCGATTTCTGTCTCCATTGCAATTGCTGCAGCATTGGCTGATTATCATAATTTGTAGCAGGTTTTCCTATGCAAAAATAACCCAACGGCTCAATCTGCTCCGGCAGGCCTAATAATTTCTTAAACTGATAATAGTTCAAAATCGAAACCCAGCCCATCGAATAGCCTTGTTCTGTAAGGGATAGCCATATATTTTGGGCAGCACAAACGGCACTGAACTTAATCGCTTCATTGCTTCCTACAGTGCCAATCGTAAAATTATTCAGCACAGAACGGTCATAACAAATTACCAAACCCAGCGGTGCTTCTTCAATGGCTTCCAGTTTGAGGTTTTGGTACTGCGTTTTCTGATTTGCGTTATCAGTCTGATTGGCTGCTTTTTCATCATATTCCAGAAACAGTTCTTTGACAGCTTTTTTAATTTCTGCCGATGAAATCAAATAGTATTTCGTGGCGTCAGTCAATCCTACTGAAGGTGCCCAATGTCCTGCCTGCAATGCTTTTTCAATGACTGCATCCGGAACAGCATCATTGGTAAAATGACGGGTATCCCGGCGCGATTGCAAAATTTCGTATAAATCTGTCATCTTAAAATGATTGCGTTCAAATTATTCTTCCCAGACTACAAAACAGTAGTCATTGTAGGTTTTCGTAGCATACTCCGGCAGTGCAATCGCCTCTGAAAACAACGGGCAGTTAATTACTAAAGTATGAAACTCACCATTTTCACCGCAGGGATCGATTCCTTTTTCTTCCAGTTCGGCCGCCAGTTCTTTGGCTACAATCTTCCCCAGATATTTTTCCCCCATTTGCGTATTGCAGGAAACAATCATAGTTTCGATACCGCTTTCAATCATTTCATTTACCAGGACAATCCGATCCTGCTGCCACAAAGGCAAAACTGCTTTTAACGAAGCCGCGTCGCAGACTTTATCTTCCCAATCTTTATGCGGCTGTAAATCAATATCACCAAAAACAGCGCTTTCCAGATTAAAATCAGATTTTAGCTTTTTTAATGTCTGAATAAACTTTTCTTCATAATCTCCCCAAGTCGCCGGTACTGCTTCAAGTGGCAATTGCATTCGCTGCGCCTGCTGTTTCAGAACCGATAATGGTAATCCGTGAGAGCGGGAAACCTTTCCGTTTTCATTCATCATATTTAGCAGAACTTTCGGGCTAAATCCGTCGGCCATTGCTTTCATCATCGCGTAGCAACTGTCTTTTCCGCCGCTCCAGGAACTTACAAAATTCATTTTTTCTCTTTTATTTTCACCGGGATTCCGGAAACCATCAATACGACCTCATCAGCATTTTTCGCCAGATACTGGTTCATCCAGCCCTGAAGTTCCGTGAATTTTCGTCCGATATGCGTTTCGGCATGCACACCCATCCCTATTTCATTCGTAATAATGATTATGGTAGTATTTTCCTGTTTCGCAATTTTATCAAATTCGGCTTTAGCCTGATCCAGACTGGCCTGAACATCGTTTTTAGTATCAATGAAGAAATTCGTCAGCCACAATGTGACACAATCCACCACGGCAACTTTCCCTGTAAAATCGATTTCGCTTAAATGCTTTTCGTTTTCAATATTCACCCATCTTTCATCACGATCCTTTTGATGACGATCAATGCGTTTCTGAAAATCGTCGTCCCATTTTCGCGCAGTGGCAACATACATTGGCCTGTCTGACAATTCTTTTGCTAAATTTTCAGCATAGCTGCTTTTTCCGGAGCGTTCCCCGCCTGTTATTAAGTAAATCATTATATCGTTAATTCTATTCTCTATTTTCTATTTTCTTGCCTCTTGCTTCTAATACGGACAATGTCGGCACCCATTCTTACAGCAATGCCCTCTTTTCAAATGGAACCATGCTTTGAAAACATAATTCCCGTTCTCAATATAATAATCAATGCCGTCAATCAGGTTTGTTGATTTCGGAAGGTCTTTCGCCCGGTTTTCCATAGCCGATTCAGGAGTAACCGTAGCAACATATTCCTCGATTTTAACCGCACAGGCATTTTTGAAACAACCCGGACAAAGGCAGTCGATCACATCGGATGGCTGAAAAATAGGCGGGAAATCATTGCACCAGCATTTGCTTCCTTCAAGGGTATCACCACAATTAAAAGCAGTTCCGCAGGTAGAGCAATTTTTAACTTTTATGACGTTCATGGCGTAAAGATAACATTTGTCTGTTTTTGAGGAATCAAAAATAAGCAGGAATTTTTTTCTAAATTCTTATACCTTTGCGTTTATTGAAACACAACGTAATGAGAACTTCTTTTTTTAAAATGCTGTTGGTTTTCTCACTTCTGACATTGATAGGATGTAAGAATAACGAAAAGAGGGAAACAGCAAAAATAACCGCCGCAGAAAACACAATCAAATATGCCAGCGGCCTTGCCATTTATGAATATGACGGCTATTCCATAGTTAAAGTAACCAATCCGTGGCCAAACGCTGATAAGGATTTCACTTATGTCCTGAAAGAAAAAAATGCCGTGGTTCCCGACAGCTTGCAAAACCAAACGATTATACAGGTTCCTTTGCAATCCATTGTAGTAACTTCCACTACTAATGTTCCTTTTCTGGAAATGCTTGACGTTGAAAACAAACTCGTTGGTTTCCCCCACACCGATTATATTTCCTCTGAAAAAACACGTGCTTTGATTGACAGGGGTTCGGTGAAAAACGTGGGCCAGAATGAAAAATTAAACATGGAGCAACTCATCGAGTTAGCGCCGGAACTGATTATAACTTTCGGGATCGACAACAATAACCCTATGATCCGAAATTTGGAAAAAAGCGGTTTAAAAGTAATGATTCAGGGCGATTGGATGGAACAGTCACCACTGGGAAAAGCGGAATGGATTAAACTATACGCCGCCTTATTCGGAAAACAAAAAGAAGCAGATAAATTATTTGATGAAATCGTAAACGATTATAATCAAACTTTAGAGTCCGTTAAAAACAGTAAAGCTGAAGCCACAGTTTTATATGGCTCCATGTATAAAGATCAATGGTTTGTGGCGAAAGGAGACAGTTGGGTAGCGCAATTTCTAAGGGATGCCAAAGCAGATTATCTATGGAAAGACGTTGAAGGCACCGGAAGTTTAGGCTTGTCTTTTGAAGACATTTTAGATAAAGCGAAGACTGCGAAGTTCTGGATTGCCGCAGGGTCTTATAAAAACCTATCCGAATTAGGGGAAAGCAATCCCCATTACAGTCAGTTTGATGCTTTCAAAAATAAAAATGTTTACACTTTTGAAGCGAAATTGGGAGCCACCGGCGGCACCGTTTATTATGAATTGGCACCAAGCCGGCCTGATTTAGTCCTGAAAGATTATATTAAAATATTCCATCCGGAATTACTCCCCGACTATACCCTTACTTTTGCGCAAAAACTGAATTAAATTGCTAAACAGAAAACGAAATACGATTTTATTTTCACTCCTGGGCTTGGCATTGATCGCCTTAGTCTTGATCAATATCAGTTTTGGTTCCATAACTATTCCTTTTAAAGAGGTTTTTACCAGTTTAACAGGAGGTCAGGCCAGCAAATCGACTTGGGAATATATTATCATTAATTACCGTTTACCGAAGGCTATTACTGCAATACTTGTGGGGATGGGGCTTTCTGTGGGCGGATTGCTTATGCAGACCTTGTTCCGAAACCCGCTTGCCGGACCCGATGTTTTGGGATTGAGCTCAGGAGCGAGCTTAAGTGTAGCATTTGTAATATTGAGTGCCGGTTTATTACCGCCATTTTTAAGGACTGTTCTACTGTCTCCGTACGGATTGGTTTTGGCTTCTACCTTTGGAAGTTTTGTCGTTTTGATAGCAGTATTATTGGTGTCACAAAAATTACGCGACACTATGGCCATATTGATTATCGGACTGATGTTCAGTAGTTTCACCAGCGCCTTTGTGGGTGTCCTGACCTATTTCAGTTCAGCGGAACAACTTCAGAAATTTACTTTTTGGTCCTTGGGAAATTTGGGAAATTTGTCATGGTCATCCCTTGTGATACTTACGATCTGTGTCGGCTTAGGACTGGTGATGAGTGTTTTCAGTATAAAACCACTGAACGCTTTGTTATTGGGCGAAAATTATGCCCGGAGCTTAGGCTTAAATTACAAAAAAACACGACTGATTATTTTAATTGCCACCAGTATTCTGACCGGAAGCATTACGGCTTTTGCCGGCCCAATTGCCTTCATTGGTTTGGCAGTTCCCCATATTGCAAAACTGGTATTTCAGACCAGCAATCACTCCGTTTTATATTGGAGTACGCTGTTATTGGGTGCGGCGATCATGCTGATTTGCGATGTGGTTTCCCAAATGCCGGGAATGGAGCTCACCCTACCAATCAACGCGATAACTTCCATTATCGGTGCGCCGGTGGTTATTTGGCTTTTGGTCCGAAAAAGAAAAATGATGAATTAAACTGATTTCTGACATTTGAAAACTATCCTACATACCAGCAATTTAAGCATTGGTTACACTTCAAAAGCCAAGCAGACTGTCATTGCCGAAAATTTAGAAATCAGCCTTGGGGAAGGAAAACTAATTGCTTTAATCGGTGCCAATGGTATTGGGAAATCCACTTTACTTAGAACTATCACAGGTATTCAGAAACCATTGAAAGGTGAAGTCTTCTTAAACGATAAAAAAGTCACCGATTATGAAGCTTTGGAGCTCGCGCAAAATCTAAGTGTCGTTTTAACCGAAAAACTTCCCCCAAGCAATCTAACGGTTTTCGAACTGATCGCTTTAGGACGTCAGCCCTATACGAACTGGATTGGAACTATGACCGACTTCGACATAGCAAAAGTTCATCAGGCGATGGAATTGACGCAAATCAGCCATCTTGCCGGAAAAAAGCATTACGAAATCAGCGACGGACAGCTGCAAAATGTTTTGGTAGCACGGGCCCTGGCACAGGATACGCAGTTAATCATCCTTGACGAACCAACTACCCATTTGGACTTGGTGCACAAAGTAGCCCTTTTCAAGCTGCTTAAAAAACTAACGCACGAAACCCAAAAATGCATTTTATTTTCCACACATGATGTCGATCTTGCCATACAGTTAAGTGACGAGATGATTGTCATGACCCAGGAAAAAATGGTACAGAATTCGCCCTGTAACTTAATCTCCGACGGTACTTTTAATACACTTTTCAAAGACGATCACATTTTCTTCGATGCAGAAAAAGGGAAATTTGTCGTTCGCTAAAGATTTTGTTTTCAGCAACATTTCGTAACTTTAACCTTTCAAAAATTTAAAGCTATGAAAACTAAATCCATATTCACATTATTCTTTATGATGGCGACCATTATTTCTTCTTCGGCACAGTTAAAAGCAGTTTCCTATGCGGATGGTGCTCAGAAACTGGAAGGTTTTTTCGGCAAACCCGTAAAAGCCAATGCTAAAAAAGCTGGCATCTTAATCTTACCGGCCTGGATGGGTGTCGATGGCCATTCCAAAGAGAGCGCACAGGAACTTACAAAACTGGGATATTACACCTTTGTTGCCGATATTTATGGTGTGGGCAATAAACCAACTAACAGTCAGGAAGCCGGAAAACTGGCTGGTCATTATAAAAACAATTATAAAGAATATCAGAAGCGCATTCAACTAGCTCTGGAACAATTAGTCAAAGCAGGTGCAAATCCGAAGGAAATTGCCGTGATTGGATATTGCTTTGGCGGCACCGGAACTTTAGAGGCCGCGCGCGCAAACTTTCCTGTAAAAGGCGTAGTTTCATTTCATGGCGGTTTAGGGCGTGATGCTTCCCGAACTATTGAGTCCATAAATCCAAAAGTACTTGTACTTCACGGTGCCGATGATTTTTTTGTTCCTGAAGATGAAATAAAAGCCTTTCAGGATGAAATGCGCACCGCAAAAGCTGATTGGCAAATGGTATATTACGCCGATGCCGTTCATGCTTTTACCCACAAAGACGCTGGCAATGATAAAACCAAAGGTACCGCTTACAATGAAAAAGCAGACAAGCGTTCCTGGCGCGCCATGCTGAGTTTCTTTGACGAATTATTCAAATAAGCTATCTCCAATTCAGATGAGTCGGCAAACAAAAAAGCCCCACAAATGTGAAGCTTTTTGAAGTATGAAACATAAAGTTTATTTTTGCTCGTAGTCGTAGTTAACCATCCAGTTAATCCCGAACTTGTCCGTAAACATCCCAAACAATGCACCCCAAAACGTTTTGTCTAGAGGCATGGTTATTTTTCCTCCTTCCGAAAGAGCGCCGAAAATTCTTTTTGCTTCCTCTTCGTTTTCTGCGTTGACGGAAACCGCAAAATTATTACCGAATGTAGGCATCGGCCCGCAACCTTCTGCGGCATCACTTCCCATTAAGACAGTGTTGCCGATAGGTAATGAAATATGCATTATTTTATCTTTCTCTGAATCCGGAATTGGGAATTCAGCGGGCATATCTTTAAATTTTCCGGAATAAGGGAATTCTCCGCCAAAAACAGATTTATAAAAATTAAACGCCTCTTCGCACGTTCCGTTAAATGTAAGATATGGATTTACCTGTGCCATAATAATAGTATTTGATTTAGTTATTTTACCAAATATAAAAAAAGAAAAGCAGTGCGGAAATTTGCGTTATAAGTTTCTTTACGATTTAATCGTAATTTTTTCATAAAGTGATGAAGTTCACTATTTTAAGTGAAAAATTGACGTAAATTTGTTATACTAAAATTTCCAAAAGCACTTTTTTCCCGGTTTTAAGGAGTATTAACTAAATTTTACAGCTATGAAAAAAAGTTATCACTGGAGAGCAATTCTCCTGACCGGACTTCTATTTGTGCTTTTTTCATGTGATAAAGACGAAATTACAAATAGTGATACTGGAAAAATGATTCCTATGTCTGAAGAGTCTGAAAGAGGACCGGAAATATCCGTTGTTTATGGACCGGATATTCAGGTAGGTCCAGGTATAGTACATTCCTGGATAAGCTTTAACCGATTTGACATCCCATTGGAAATTGGTGTGGAAATGACGCCGGAAGTTTTAAATGATTTACCAGCTGATGCCGATTTCGAAAAAGACATCGTTATACCGCTGCCTGGCATTGCAAAGGAAAGAACCGCATTCGATCATATTAAAATTGCCTGGAGTCCGAAAAATTATTCCACCATCGACGGATTGGCACCATCGCATTTTAATTTTTATTTTTTTATGATTTCCGAAGCGGAACGTATGCAAATACCTGCATGGTCTGAAGAAACTGAAATTTATTTCGCCAATTATCCGCCTAAAAACTTTATGCCGCTCGATTTTGTGCCTGTTATAAAAAGTGGTGGTTCGTATGAGTTCATTGGTCGATACTGGTTACCGCTAGTTCCGGAAAAAGGACCGCTGACCCACACTATGGTACTGGGGACTTACGATGGAGCTTATATTTTTATAAGCCCGGTTTCGACTTTCGAATTTTTGAAATTAAACAACAAAGCGACCCGTTCTCTTTCACAACCGCTTTTGTACCATGCAAACAAACTTTTCCCAAGAGAATACAACATATACACAAACGAGAGAGGAAACTACTGTGTTACTTTGGGGAATTTTATAAGAAGATAAATCGAATCCTGTAGAGGTTCATTTCGCTTTTACAGGATATGATTTTTTCATTGATTTTGCTACAACAAAACAAAAACGCCGGCCAGCAAAACAATTATTTTTTTAAACTTAGCTGTCTTTTTGCTTCGCCTGTTACAAAAGCAACGGAGTTGGCAATATTATAGCTTCGGATTTTATCCGACATCGGAATCGTCAGATGATTTTCAAACTGACTTAGCACTTCTTCGCTCAAGCCTACACTTTCTTTGCCAAAAACCAGCCAGTCCCCGTCCTGAAACTCTGCTTCAAGATACGATTTATCAGCATGCGAACTCATTAAAAAAACACGCGACTCATCTGGTAGTTGTGCTTTCCATTCGGCAACATTCTGATATTGATGCCAATCCAGATGCACCCAATAATCCAATCCGGAGCGCTTCAGATTTTTGTCGTTAATTTCAAAACCAAAAGGATGAATCAGGTGCAAACGGCTTTCAGTGCCAACGCACAAACGTCCAATATTTCCGGTGTTATTTGGGATTTCCGGTTCCACTAATACGATGTTCAACATGTTTTTATCAACTAAAAAAATCGGTAACTTCTAAAACTTCTCCTGCTTTTAAATTGTGCAGCCCAATCTCTCCTACCCGAATGCGAATCAATCGCAATGTAGGTAAGCCAACAGCGGCGGTCATTTTTCGAACCTGACGGAATTTCCCTTCCGTTAAAGTTATCGAAAGCCAGCTTGTCGGGCCATGGCGCTCGTCGCGAATACGTCTGCCCTCTCCTATGTAATTTGGCAACTCCTCAATGATTCTTGCCTCGCATGGCTTGGTGGTGTAACGAATGCCTTTAAATCCGATCTCCACACCGTTTTTTAAACGTTCGACAGCTGCTTGCGTAATGATGCCATCCACTTGTGCGAAATATTCCTTTTCTACCGTTTTGCTTCTTACGATTTCACTCATCATGCCATCGGTAGTCAGCAGCAGTAAGCCTTCAGAATCTTCATCCAGACGGCCAATCGCCATTATTCCTTCTGGAAAATCAAACAACTCCCCCAGCTTCTTTTTCGGGCGCTTCTTCTCGTAAATGAATTGGCTCAGGTAGCCATGCGGCTTGTGAAGCAGGAAATGTCGGTGCATGCTGTTTTTTTTTGTAAAAGTACAGTTTCTATTTTATCTGCTTAGCAATTTTATGGATTTAGCAGATCATCGGATTTAAATACCATTTGCCCCGAAAATCGCGAATTACGACGAAAAAACTTATATTTCTTAACATAGAATTCAAAAACCTATCGTACTTTTATACTCCTAATTTTTTTTCAGACAGACAATCTTTAAAATAAATATATGGCAACTACTCAAAAAACAACGCTCACGGTTACCTCAACAGTTAATGCCCCGGTAGAAAAAACTTGGGAACTTTGGACAAATCCGGAACACATTACACAATGGAATAATGCGTCTGAAGACTGGCATACACCAAAAGCAATCAACGACTTACGACCGAATGGCAAATTCAATTTCAGAATGGAAGCAAAAGACAAAAGCTTCGGTTTTGATTTTGAAGGCAGTTACGACACCATCAGAAACCATGAACTTATTGAATACACTATCGCCGACGGAAGGAAAGTGAAAATCACTTTTGAACCTAAAGACGATAAAACAATAGTAACGGAAAGTTTCGAAGCCGAAGAGGAAAACCCAAAGGATATGCAGCAGGGTGGCTGGCAGGCAATACTCGACAGCTTCAAGAAATATGCTGAATCCAATTAATTACTGATATGAGAACACAAATTTTTATCAACCTACCAGTAAAAGATCTGGCAAAAGCCATTGATTTTTACACCAAAATAGGATTTACCAACAACCCGCAATTCACCGACGAAAGTGCAGCCTGCATGGTGTTCAGTGAAGAAATCTTTGTGATGCTTCTTACCCATGAGCGCTTTAAAGGCTTCATTAAAAAAGAAATGGGAGACACCACAAAAACCACCAGCGTGATCAATTCTATTTCCCTGGAAAGTGTGGCAAAAATGAATAAAATGGCCGATAATGCTTTAAAAGCAGGAGGCACTGAACCTACTGAGCCAAAAGACCATGGCTTTATGCAACAAAGAAGCTTCGAAGATCCTGACGGGAATTTCTGGGAAGTTTTTTATATGGATATGAGCCAATTCCCAAAACAATAAATACGATTGCTCCATTATTCTGCGTTTATATTGCTGGGACGTATCGTAAACAAAATAGACATTTATCATGAAAAATCTCATCTATCCGTGTCTTTGGTTCGATTTTAAAGCCAAAGAAGCTGCCGACTTCTACTGCTCGGTTTTCAATGATACTAAAATTACGGATGAAAATCCAATAGTGGTGGTGTTTGAATCTTCCGGCCAGAAATTCATGTGTCTCAATGGCGGACCGGAATTTAAGAGTAACCCTTCCATATCCTTTTTTGTAGTCTGCGAAACCGAAGCGGAACTTGACAAGGCATGGAACGCTTTGATAAAAGGTGGTTCGGTGCTAATGCCTTTGGACAAATACGAATGGAGCGAAAAATACGGTTGGGTGCAGGATAAATTTGGTATCAGCTGGCAATTGTCTTTCGGCAAGTTGGCTGATGTAGGCCAAAAGTTTACCCCTACACTTATGTTTACGGAAAAAGTGCACGGCAAGGCTGAAGAAGCTATTACTTTTTACACCTCTATATTTGAAAATTCCGACATCAGGGGTATTTTAAGATATGGGGAAAATGAGCATGATGTTCCCGGGACTATAAAACATGCGCAATTTTCATTGGGAGATAATGTTTTTATGGCCATGGACAGTGGTATCGCGCATGGCTTTGCCTTCAGTGAAGGGATTTCACTGGTAATACAATGCAACAATCAGAATGAAATCGATTATTATTGGAACAAGCTAACTGAGGGTGGTCAGGAAAGCCAATGTGGCTGGCTAAAAGACAAATATGGCGTTTCCTGGCAGGTAGTTCCTAAAGTTTTAGGCGAACTGATGAAAGACCCCGAACGATCCCAAAGAGTAGTTCAGGCATTTCTTAAAATGAAAAAGTTCGATATCGAAACCTTGCTCGAAGCGTAAAAAAAGCTTTGAATTCTTCATAGATAATAAAATTCTTACCGCAATAGGTTTTATTATGCGAAAATTTGTAACTTAGGGCTGTTTGATTTTATTTCATAATTTAATTGTTAAGTATATGACGAAACGCAAAATTATAGAGAAATTCAAGCTACCCAATGTTTTTCTCCTCTTGCTGATAGTACTGCTCTCGTGTGCTATGCTGATATTCATCAATTATTTCACAATTAAAATCCTTTCAGCAAACAGAGCCTATGTAAACGGGGAATCGCATTACTCCAAAGCGCAAAAAGATGCCACCCGACACCTTATCACTTACCTGTATACCAAGGACGAAAACCACTGGTTTTCCTTTAAGGAAGAGCTCCTGGTTCCGCAGAGTGATGGAATTGCCAGAATCGCGCTCAGCAATAATTCTGATACCGAAGAAATTAAAAAAGCGCTAAGAGCCGGTCGTAATCATGAAGCGGATTTAGATGCCATGATTTGGCTGTACAAAAATTTCAAGTCGGTTCCTTTTCTTGCGAAGGCTATTAAAGAATGGGAAGAAGCCGATCAACTGATAATCCGGCTGGCCGCCATTGGTGATGAAGTACATCCGAAAATAAAAGCCAATGCGTTAGATACTGCCTCCAGAGAACGCTACCTGAATAAAATCAGTTCGATAAGTGATTTATTAAACATCAAGGAAAGGAATTTTTCCAATACATTGGGTCATGGGACGCGTGCCATCAGGGACTATCTTATTTTCACCAACATTTTCTTTATTTTACTCATTATCAGTAGCGGAAGTATTTACTATTCCATTATGGTAAAAAAGCTTTGGCTTTCCATGCACGAGACCGAGGTACAGAACGAAAACCTGATAGTGGCCAATAAGGAACTCGACAAATTCGTATACAGCGCTTCCCACGATTTAAGATCACCTATTACCTCATTAAAAGGACTGATAGAAATTGCCAGGGACGAAGATGATGTAAAGAAGATCAGGGACTATTTAGCGTTGATGCACGAAAGCCTTACCATGCAGGATCAATTTATATCAGACATTATCGATTATTCCCGAAATAAAAGAAAGGAACATGTGCAGGAACTTATCAACCTGGATTGTCTGATTGATGAAGTAGTCGCTCAGCACCAGCACATTAAAGAAGCTAATACCATCGACATAAAAAAAGAACTGGCTATTGATAAAATATACAGCGACAGCGTTCGACTGAAGATTATTTTGAATAACTTAGTGTCAAATGCCATAAAATATTCCGATAAGGCGAAAATGAAACGCTTTATTTCCATCAAAGCTTCAAACAACGATTCCTCCTACCAAATCGAGATTGAAGACAATGGCATCGGGATTAAAGACGAGTACAAAAACCGGATTTTTGAAATGTTTTTTGTGACCAACAACAATATGGGCTCCGGGTTGGGACTCTACATCGCAAAAGAAGCCGCAGAAAACCTCAATGGAGATATTAGGGTCAATTCGGAAATTAATGTGGGGACTAAATTCACAGTAACAATACCCAAACCCAATGGAAGCTGATTATCTCTTTTTGCTGATAGAAGACAATATGATCGACCAGTTTATCACAAGCCAATTATTAAAAAGAAAGCTTGGCGTTACTGAAATCATTATTGCAAACAACGGCAAAGAAGGTATTGAATGGCTACAAGAACATCGAAAAAAAACAACAAAGTCATTTTGGTAATCCTTTTAGACATCCGAATGCCGGAAATGGACGGATTTGGATTCCTATCGGCTTATGAATTGCTTTCCGAAGAGATCAAAAGAGATACCCAAATCATAATGCTCTCTTCAACGCTGGATTCGAATGATATCCGAAAGGCGAAAAATAATACCTACGTAAAAGAAATAGTAAGTAAGCCGCTTCCGGTGGAAGAATTTGAAAAACTGATATCCCGTAACAAACCATATAAACAAAAGGAATCATGACAGAGAATAAGAAAACAGTAGCCAAATACATGGACGGATTCATGGCTGGTGATCGCGAAAAAATCCTTTCCCTCTTAACCGATGACATTATCTGGTATATGCCCGGTTTTATTGACATTGAAGGAAAACAAGCCTTCGACAAAGAAATCACGAATGATCTTTTCGAAGGAACGCCCACTATTCAGATTATAAAAATGATCGAAGAAAACAATATTGTAATCGCAGAAGGTGCCGTGCAATGCAAAATAAAATCCGGTGGCCTGATGGATGCCCTATTCTGTGATGTTTTTGAAATGGAAAACGGCAAAATAAAAAAACTAACTACTTATCAGATGAACAAAGATATTTTTATCATTTGACAGGTCTTATTTGCCTAAAAAGTCAACAACTTTTTTATTTACGATTTCCGCCTGATCAACGGTAAGGAAATGCCCTGCGTTAGGGATAACCTCGCCTTTATAGTTCGGAAGTAACTTTTCAGCTTTTTTATGGCCATCTGGCGAATTCATAATATCCTTGTCTCCGGTTAATACCAAAACAGGAATTTTAATCTTCTTAAGTTCATCCTCTGAAAAAGGCTGCATTTTCCAAAAATTAGATCCTATTTTAGTCTTATAAGCCAAATACGATTGTCTTTTATAAACAGTTGGTATTTTCTTGGGATCATTGGAAAATTTCTTGAGGGTCTTATCCCATTTTTTCTTGCTGGGGAATAGTTTCATCATTACAACGGAAGAAGCTTTTATCCTTTCATCGACGGTTTCGAAAGTCTGCGCCGGACCCAGCAAAACCATTTTTTTTATTTTACTCTCGTCATGAATAGCCAGCAATACAGCATTCCATCCCCCTCCGGAAGCTCCAACCACTTCAATATTCTTAAGTTGATAATGCTTGAAAATCTCGTTATACCAAAGTACTATTTCTTCTTTTGAAAGCGTTTTCCCTTGTGAAACTGATTTGCCCGGCTCGGTCAGAAAATCAATAGCATAAACCCTTCTGTTTTTTGACAGTGCCGCAATATTAGGAAACCACATGGTCGAACTGGCATTCATTCCATGGAGTAATACAAGTGGTGGCGCTTCTTTGGGGCCGCTTAAAATTACGTGAGCACTACCAAAGCTTGTTTTGACATCTTCTTCTGTATAGGGAACCGTCCACAACGTTAGCGATTTATTGTATGCCTTGATATAATGGTGTTTTTCTGTTCTGCTCCTAAAAACCACATCATCAAATTTATGCTTCTTCAGTATGTCACAGGCAGACAGAAAAAAGAAAATGCTGAATATGTATAGAATTTTGCGCATACAACAGATTTGTATTTAGTTTAAATTACAAAGTTAGCCGTAAATGAATTGCTACAGTTGCAGAATTCCGTTTTAAAGTTATATAATTCAATGATTTGTGATGATTCTGAAATTGCGTTCCTACAGAAATTCTTTCTTTTTATATTAGCAGAATAAATAAAACTTTTCATATAATATCTCGACGGAGATTTGTAAAATAAACAACAACTATGAAAATCAAACTATTTCAGGTGGATGCTTTTGCGGGCGAATTGTTTTCCGGAAATCCGGCAGCCGTTTGTCCGCTGGAGAATTGGCTTCCCGAGACGCTTATGCAGAATATTGCCGCCGAAAATAATCTTTCCGAAACCGCTTTTTTTATCAAAGAAAAAGAAGGATTTCACATCCGGTGGTTCACTCCTACTGCCGAAGTCGATTTGTGCGGACATGCAACTTTAGCCACAGCACACGTGTTGTTCAATCATCTAAATTATCCCGAAGATTCCGTTACGTTTCAATCCAGAAGCGGCTTCCTGAGTGTCCGTAAAGAAAAAGAATACCTGACTTTGGATTTCCCTACAGATACTTACAAACAGATAGCCATTCCTTCTTTTTTAAATGAGGCTTTCAATATAAAACCTATTGAAGCTTACAAAGGTGTATTGGATTATATGCTGGTTTTTAAGAACCAACAAGAGATAGAAGCCATTATTCCCGATTTAAACCTCATTGCCCAGGCCGAATCCCGCGGCGCAATTATAACGGCTCCGGGCTATAATTCCGATTTTGTCTCACGGTATTTTGCGCCCCAATTTGGCATTCCCGAAGATCCGGTAACAGGTTCCGCACATACAATTTTAACACCCTATTGGTCTAAAAAACTTGGCAAAAAAGAATTGTCGGCGATCCAGTTATCTAAACGGAAAGGGCATCTAACCTGTACTTACTTAAACGAAAGGGTTGACATCACCGGACAGGCGAAGACTTATCTTATTGGAGAAATTGAAGTTGAGTACGACAAATAAAAAAGGAGACCTTTTAACGGGTCTCCCTTACAGTACTTGATTTAATTATTTTCAAACTTA
>NZ_CAMLMK010000043.1 GCF_946481155.1 uncultured Flavobacterium sp. | reverse complement strand
GTGCGAAACGAAGCAAAATGTTACGCGGACTATCCGTTAAAAAACGCCGTGCTTTCTATGAGAGTCAGCTGGGAACTAATCGAACGGTTTTATTTGAAGGCGAAAACAAAGAAGGTTATATTCACGGGTTTACCGAAAACTACGTAAAAGTAAAAACGCCCTGGAATCCGGGATTGGTGAACACACTCCATGAAATTAATCTGACCCGAATTGACGATGACGGCAGCGTTCGAATGGAATTTTTGAATGCGGAGGTGTTGAGATAGAGGGAAGAAAATAGAAAATAGAGCATAGAGATATGCAAATAAAAAAAGAGGATAGTCACATAAGATTCATCCTCTTTTTTCTATTATCTATATTCTCTGTTCTACTCTCTTTCCTCTTTCTTAGTATTTATAGTGAAAACGCAATTTAGTAATGCGATACACATTGTCACCTAATTGTTCTATGAATTCAAATTTATTTCGGCCGGGCTGCGTAAAGGAAACTATAGCTCCGGCGCCAATTTCGTAATACATTCCGGTGCCTTCCATCATAAAACGATCTCCCGTTTTGCGGTATGCGGAACGGATTAAATCGAATTCGAAAAGATTCCAGGTCGTAAAATCGGCAGAAAAATCGCCCGCTGATGAGCAAATACCTTCCGTGATTTCGGTTCTGCTGCCATAATATTTCTGGATATTTTCAAAAAAATGAATGATATCGGTATAGAATTCCTCTGGTGTCATGCAATAAAAATACACTAATTTCTGAGATATAAAAAAAGTCGCTCTGTTTTTGGAACGACTTTTTTATTCTGATCAAATCTTAATTCCCGGAGGAAGTAATTCTCTGTAAACCGGATTTTTTCTGAAAAATGCAGCCACTTTCGGATGAATTGGTACCACTTTCCATTTTTTTTCTTCTGCAACCAATAAAACCTGTTTTAAAAAATCAGACATAATTTCTGACCCTTCAAACTGCTCCGGAATATTTACCCTGGACAGAAAAATCTTTTTTTCCTGAAATGAATATTCAATAGTGAGTAACTGCCCGTCAATGGTAGTTTCGAATTGCCTTGAAAATTCATTGTTCTTGATTGTCATTGAGAGGAGTTTTAGCCGTGTAAATTATTTTGTAAAGTTACTCATTTGAAAATCAATATCAAACAGTTTCTGACTTATTGCTGAGGATTAAAAAAAATAAAAAGATTGATGTCATTTTTAGGATAATTTTAAGCAACAGAATTATTTAATAAATAATATAAAATGGTATTTTTATGGAAATTTCAATGCTGATTTTCGGCTGAGTTTAATCATCAGTTAATGAACAAAATACCCGTTTATTTTATGCCGGGCCTGGCAGCAAGTCCGAAGATTTTTGAAAAAATTCATCTTCCCGAAGAACAATTCGAGGTGCATTTGCTGGAATGGTTCTTACCCGAAGAGCGGGAATCCCTGGAAAGTTATGCCAAACGTATGGCTGCAGAGATCAGGCATGACAATGCAGTTTTGATTGGCGTTTCCTTTGGAGGGATGCTTGTTCAGGAAATTGCTAAAATTAAACCTGTGCGTAAAACAATTATCATTTCCAGTGTAAAATGCAATGGAGAATTTCCGCTGCGCATGAAATTAGCAAAAAACACTAAAGCTTATAAACTTATTCCGACCAGTTTATTTTCCAATGTGGAATTTCTGCTGAAATACGGTATGGGTGAAAAAATAAAGGACCGTCTGGCACTTTACAAAATGTATTTGTCAGTGAGCGATAAAAAATACCTCAATTGGGCGATTGAAAATGTTTTAAGTTGGAACAGGAAAGAAATTGATGAAGATATTGTGCATATTCATGGCGATAGTGACAATGTTTTTCCGGTTAAGAACATAAAAAATTGTATTTTAGTAAAAGGAGGAACGCATGCCATGATTTTGTTTAAATACAAATGGCTGAATGAGAATCTTCCGAGAATAATAACAGAATAAAAAGTAAGAGTATGAATTTGATACAGAGAACAGCAGCAGTAGCATCCGTAGTTGTATTGTGCGGAATATTTGTCGAGGCTACAACCACTATACATTCTTCGAAACATGAATTTACAAAAGTTCCCATGAATATTGATTTTGCCGGAGAAAAGGTTCCGTTATCAGTTTCAGATGTTTATGAGCGTTTTGACAGGGAACTGACCGTAAATGTAAACCTGCATGCCACGACAGAATTGGTTATTAAAAGAGCGAATCGCGCCTTCCCGGTTATTGAACCCATCTTGAAGAAAAATGGTGTGCCGGACGATTTTAAATACCTGGCCGTTATTGAAAGCGGATTGGTAAATGCTACATCGCCTTCGGGAGCGAAAGGGGTTTGGCAGTTTATGCCCGAAACTGCAAAGCAGATGGGAATGGAAGTAAATGATATTGTAGACGAAAGATATCATCTGGAAAAGTCGACACAATTGGCCTGCGATTACCTGTTGAAAGCAAAAGCGAAATTCGGTAACTGGACCATGGCAGCAGCGTCTTATAATGGCGGAGTTAACGGGATGGATCGTTTTATGGAAGCGCAAAAAGTAACAGATTATTACGATTTGCTCGTGAATGAAGAAACGTCAAGATATGTTTTCCGAATTTTAGCATTGAAGGAAATCATGCAAAACCAACAGAAATACGGTTATTCTTTACCGCCTGACGTCCTGTATAAGCAAATTCCAACGAAAAAGATTGTAGTAAATTCCAATATTGAGGATCTGGCAACTTTCGCTATCGAGCAAGGAATCAATTACAAAATACTGAAAGTCCATAATCCATGGCTTCGCGATAAAAAACTGGTGGTGCAGCCTAACAAAGTGTATGTTGTTGAAATTCCGCTGGAAGGCTACACTAAACAATATTGAAAACCATGACGTTACCGACAGTTTTGGCATTAATAGCAATCGGAATATTAGCAGGAATGTTAAGCGGGCTCGTTGGCATTGGCGGCGGAATTGTCATGGTTCCGCTGTTGTTGCTTCTGGGTTTTTCACAGCATCAGGCACAGGGAACAAGTTTGGCGGTACTAGTTGTTCCGGTAACGGCTGCGGCGGTTTATAATTATTATCAGGAAGGGTATATCGATTGGCGTTATGCAGCCCTTATTGCTGTGTTTTTTGTAGTAGGTGGTTACTTCGGAAGTAAATTAGCTGTAAGTATCGATCAGCGAATGCTCAAGAAAATCTTCGGAGTGATTTTGCTTATCGTTGCCGGAAAAATGATTTTTGGGAAGTAACTGGTAGGTTAGTGCTTTCTAAAATGCTATAAATAAAAAAAACGCCTTTCGGGGCGTTTTTTATTGATTATCAGATTGATGTTAGATTTTCTTCAATTGCTCTTTCATCATTTTGATTTGATCTTTCAGCATATTTTGCTTGTCTAATTTTTTTGCTTCGTTCAGCAAATGCGTAGCTTCCATTTTTCTTCTGCGGGTCATTGCAATTCCGGCCAACTGTAATTTAGCCAATGCAAGATCCTGATCCATATTCAAGCCTAATTCAATGGCTTTCTTGAAATATTTTTCTGCCGCGGATAAATTAGTTTGGGAAACCATAATTCCGTTAAGGTAATTGTAATACCCCTGTTGTTTTTGAATTAAAGCGGTTTCCGGGTTTTTAATATAAGACAGCCATTTCTGTGCGCCTTCCATGTTTTGTTTTCTCAACTGAAGGAATGCCAGAAGGATGAATTCGTTTTTAAAATAAAGCAATATGAAAATTAAGGAGAAAAGTATAAGGAAAATCCCGTTTCCGATGTTGTTTTCCGTGAATTGCCAAACGCCTAAGGCAATGATTAATCCGGCTAAAATCAGTTTGATATTTTTGTGAAACATAGTGTTTTTATATTTAAGTTTGCAAATGTAATAAATAGAAATGAGCAACTGAAAAAAGTTTTTTTCAAAGTATCGAAATTCCTTACGTTCGCTGTTCTAACTATTTAGAAAACAATAATCTGATAGGGTGTAAATTTTTTTTACCAAACCTATTGTCAGAAATAAAAGTCTTTGTATATTTGCACTCGGTTTTGAAAGCGAGGTTACTATTCAAAGCTGGAACTATTTTAAAAACACGATTTAAAGATAAAAGCAATGAGTAAGAGAACGTTTCAACCATCGAAAAGAAAAAGAAGAAACAAACATGGTTTCATGGATAGAATGGCTTCTGCTAACGGAAGAAAAGTATTAGCACGCAGAAGAGCTAAAGGAAGACACAAGTTGACTGTTTCTAGCGAACCAAGACACAAAAAATAATGATGTTACATCATAAATAAAGCGTTACTTTCATTCAGTAACGCTTTTTTTATACCTTAGAGAGATTAGACGTGATATTCAGCGTCTCCACAACTACAACAACACAACACAAATGCCTAAAGACAATTCAATCAAATCGGTTTTAATTATTGGTTCGGGACCCATTGTAATCGGACAGGCCTGCGAGTTTGACTATGCAGGATCGCAATCCGCAAGATCCCTGAGAGAAGAAGGAATTGAAGTTATCTTAATTAACTCCAATCCGGCAACTATCATGACAGATCCTACCATGGCGGATCATGTTTACCTAAAACCGCTGACTACAAAATCCATCATCGAAATCTTAAAAGCACATCCTCAAATTGACGCAGTTTTGCCAACAATGGGAGGTCAGACAGCTTTAAATTTATGTCTGGAAGCTGATGAAAAAGGCATCTGGCAGGATTTTGGCGTGCGATTAATCGGTGTGGATGTCAATGCCATCAATATTACAGAAGACAGAGAGCAGTTCAAACAATTGCTTGAGAAAATAGAAATACCTACCGCGCCTGCAAAAACAGCAAATTCCTTCTTAAAAGGAAAGGAAATTGCGCAGGAATTCGGGTTCCCATTGGTAATCCGTCCTTCGTTTACCCTTGGGGGTACCGGAGCGGCTTTCGTATTCAAAAAAGAAGAATTCGATGATTTACTGACCCGCGGATTAGAAGCGTCACCAATCCACGAAGTGTTGATCGACAAAGCGCTTTTGGGCTGGAAAGAATACGAATTGGAATTGCTTCGCGATAAAAACGACAATGTAGTAATCATCTGTACGATCGAAAATATGGACCCAATGGGAATCCATACCGGAGACAGTATTACTGTTGCACCTGCGATGACGCTTTCTGACAGAACCTTCCAAAGAATGCGTGATATGGCGATTTTAATGATGCGTAGCATTGGAAACTTTGCCGGAGGCTGTAATGTACAGTTTGCGGTTTCACCGGATGAAAAAGAAGATATCGTGGCGATTGAAATCAATCCTCGTGTATCGCGTTCGTCTGCATTGGCTTCAAAAGCAACAGGTTATCCAATCGCTAAAATCGCAACGAAATTGGCCTTAGGTTATTCGCTTGACGAATTGCAAAACCAGATTACAAAATCAACTTCCGCTTTATTTGAGCCAACATTGGATTACGTTATCGTAAAGATCCCGCGTTGGAACTTCGATAAATTTGAGGGCGCCGACAGAACATTAGGCCTTCAGATGAAATCGGTTGGGGAAGTAATGGGAATCGGACGTTCGTTTCAGGAAGCCTTACACAAAGCGACGCAATCGCTGGAAATTAAGCGTAACGGTTTGGGAGCTGATGGAAAAGGGTACACCAACTACGATCAGATTATTGAAAAATTAACTTTCGCAAGCTGGGATCGCGTTTTCGTAATTTATGATGCGATTGCCATGGGAATTCCTTTGAGCAGAATCCACGAAATCACGAAAATTGATATGTGGTTCCTGAAACAGTACGAGGAATTATTTGCCCTGGAAAGAGAAATTTCAAAGTTTAAAATAGATACGCTGCCGAAAGAACTGCTTTTGGAAGCGAAGCAAAAAGGTTTTGCCGACAGACAAATCGCGCACATGATGGGTTGTTTAGAAAGTCAGGTATACAACCTTCGTGACCAAATGGGTGTGAACCGTGTGTATAAACTGGTAGATACCTGTGCGGCAGAATTTAAAGCGAAAACTCCTTATTATTATTCAACATTTGAAGCAGAAATCCAAAGAGCTGATGGAACGCGTTACGTGGATAATGAAAGTATCGTTACCGATAAGAAAAAAGTAGTGGTTTTAGGTTCCGGTCCGAACAGAATCGGGCAGGGGATTGAGTTTGACTACTCCTGCGTTCACGGTGTTTTGGCTGCAGCCGAATGCGGTTACGAAACCATCATGATCAACTGTAACCCGGAAACGGTTTCAACCGATTTTGATACAGCAGACAAATTGTATTTCGAGCCTGTATTCTGGGAACATATCTACGACATTATCCGTCACGAAAAGCCGGAAGGTGTGATTGTTCAGCTGGGTGGGCAAACGGCCTTGAAATTGGCTGAAAAACTTTCAAAATACGGAATCAAAATTCTAGGAACGAGCTTCGATGCTTTGGATTTAGCCGAAGACAGAGGACGTTTCTCCGACCTGTTAACTGAATTACACATTCCGTTCCCGAAATTCGGTATCGCGGAAAGTGCTGAAGAAGCTACGCAATTAGCGGATTCTCTGGACTTCCCGTTATTGGTTCGTCCTTCTTATGTATTGGGAGGCCAGGGAATGAAAATCGTAATCAACAAGCAGGAACTGGAAGAGCACGTAATTGATTTATTGAAATCAATTCCCGGGAATAAATTATTATTAGACCATTATCTGGATGGCGCGATTGAAGCAGAAGCAGATGCAATTTGCGACGGCGAAAACGTATACATCATCGGAATCATGGAGCATATTGAGCCTTGCGGTGTTCACTCGGGCGACAGTAATGCAACCTTGCCGCCGTTCAATATTGGTGAGTTTGTAATGCAACAGATTAAAGATCATACGCATAAAATAGCATTAGCACTGAAAACAGTTGGTTTGATCAACATTCAGTTTGCGATTAAAGACGATATTGTATACATCATTGAAGCGAATCCGAGAGCATCACGTACTGTTCCGTTTATTGCAAAAGCATATGGCGAGCCTTATGTGAACTATGCCACCAAAGTGATGTTAGGACACAATAAGGTAACCGACTTTACCTTCAACCCACAATTGAAAGGATTTGCGATTAAGCAGCCGGTGTTCTCTTTCAGCAAATTTAAAAACGTGAACAAAGCGTTAGGGCCTGAAATGAAATCAACGGGAGAAAGCATTTTGTTCATTGATGATTTGAAAGACGATCAATTCTACGAGTTATACTCAAGAAGAAAAATGTATTTGAGCAAATAAGCTCAAATGATAATAAATGAAAAAAAGCCCCAATGTTGGGGCTTTTTTTGTGGGTAAAATTATTGCTTTATAATTTTATAGGTTTGTTTTGTGTTTTCAGTTTTAATGGAAACGAAATACAAACCACTTTGGAATTTGCTTATGTCTATTGGTTTCCTGTTTTCGACATTTCCATTTGAAAGTAGTTTCCCTCCGGTATCATATATTTCATAAGTACAAAATCCCGCAGTATTGTTTTCTATAACAAAATAGTTATTTGCAGGATTCGGGTAAATTTTAAAATTATTTTCAGTAAACCCATTATTTGATAAAGTAGCAATTTGAGTAGTTACTGTATTGGTGATAATTGGCGGGTTGTAATCAAAATAAATGGCAGCATCTGAACTTGCGATGTCGCCAATTGAAAAGCCGCTTTTTGGTTTGATTTTATAAGATAACCAACCGTGGCTTGCTGGTTCGTTAGTAGTGCTGTCTGGTAAACCTATATTAGAAAAAGTACAAGTCAATTGGTTCCCGTCTTTTACCTGGATATTATAAATGTGGCTTGCATCAACCGGTTCAAAAGTGCTCCAGTCTAAATTTGAATCAAGCGTTTCTTTTAAAACAACAGTCGTTGCAGCTGCTGTTCCGGTATTTTGAAAACGAGTGATATAATGCAAATACTCATTAGCCTGACTGGCTTGAATGTATGCGCCTTCAAGAACTGTTTTATCATTTGGATCGAAAGAGCTAACTACGGTTTGATCTAAAGCAAAAGTATTGTCTGTAGCATGATTGTCTCCAGCTATTGGATTTCCGACCGCAGTAAAGCTTAAAATGTCATCTTGGTTAACCGTTGGTGGCGTAAAAGCGTTGAAAGTTATATAAATATAACGTTGTTCAAAAGGCAGTAAATTGCTATAATTCCAAGTTAATGTATTTGATGTGGCACTATTTTGGGCAGGATTAGCAGCAACTATACTTAATTTAGCATTGTCATATGTTAATTGGATCGTTCCGTTTAAGTTAGTACTTCCATTATTTCTGAAATACAATCTGTAAAAAGAATTAAATCCGGGGCGAGCATGGTCAATAGGATATAAAACAACTTGTAAATCTGTATAATTTGTGCTTGAACTAATGCAGAAATTCCCGCTATAATCAATATTTTCACCACTGCTGGTAATAGCAACTGATGTAGGATTTGAAGAGAAATTAGCCCCTAAATTGCTTGTTGCTGTAGTAGTATAAACACCAGTGTTTGGAATGTATATGTTGTAATTACCATTGTTGTTAGTATAACTGGCGTACGTAGTTGAGCCGTTTGTGGCAACAATTTTGCGATTTGGAAAATTCAGACCGGTTGCACAGCCATCATTATTTGCATTAAATTTCACATTTCCTACGATATTGTTTGATAAAAGATCTGTGATTTTGGTGGTAATCACATTATTGCAACTTGTAGTTGGATCTGGACAACTGATGCATGGAGTTGGGTCTGAAAATGAATAAGAAGTACAATTGCTGTTTATAAACTGAACATAAGGACAATTGTATACATATCCTAAATCTACTTCGGCCTGAGTGATATAATGAATGCCGGAAGATGACCACCCATATGCATTTCCGGTTGGATTTGAGAGGGTTGCATTGCTGTCTGAAACAATAAAATCTGATTGATTAGTCGAATAATTTAAAGTATAATTGTAATTTATGGCATCGCCAACATCTACGATAGAATTACTGTTTAAATCTTGATATATTCCTTGTTGGGAAAAATCCGCGTAAGCATTATAATAAGTATAAGTAATGTCATCCTGATAATAGGAATATGGGCTACTTAAGTCTGTTATTTCTGTATTGCCTGGTGTCGTAGCGTGAACAATTGCTTGGCTCAAATCTACACATTGATTATATGTATAAGCGGAAAAGGTAGTGGTATCTTCTTCTCCTGGAGCAAGACTTGCAATTGGAACACCTACAATGTTAATAAGGCCATTGTGAGGATAGTCAATATTTGTTACGGTAACATTTGTAAGAGGTTGGTCTCCATTGTTAATAATTCTAAACCGAAAATGCACCATGTTTTGATCCATAAAATAGCCTTCCATTATCAGTGCTATTGAAGGCCCTGCGACTAATTTTTCTTTGGGTTTAGCGAATGCCAAATTAAGTGAGATCAATAAAAAAAGGAGTAGTTTATTTTTCATAGAATAAAATTAAGTTTGCAGTAAAAATAGAAGATTTTTCGGAATATTTTATACGCTTAATGAAATGTCTTATATTATTTAACTGTAAATCAAGCTACTGTTTATGTCTAATAGGAATCCAAATTTCTTCTTCAGAAGCCGGATCTCCATTTTTATATTTTTCTCCCAATACCTCAAAGTGGGGTCTGTCATCAAGGATGTACTCTGAATTCGGAAGCCAGGTTGTGAAAATGTAGTGAAATGTACTGGTATCAGTATTAGAGCCTTTATGCAGAAACACGGCATACAATCCGCCTGGTAAGGAATAGGTTTCCATTTCGGTCGGAACGGTTTCAAAATCTGAGACTTCAATTGCAGCCCATTTTTCAAATTCTGAAGTAGGCTTGAAATCGATAAAATAGGTAGGGTCATAAATCTGCATCGAATATAAATCGGAACCAATTGTATTTTGAATTTCCTTTCGCCTTGGCATAAAACTGCGCCACAATTCACCTGTTTTGTTATCAGACAGTGACATGATTATTCTTTTTCCGATTATTTTTTTTGAGGCAGATTTTCAATTCGTGGTTTCATAGCGGAATCTTTGTGAATTTCAAAAATACCAATAAATTCTGTTTTAAATTTAATAGCTTTACCTAAACAATAGAACTATGGCCTTTTTAAAGAAGATAAATGCGAAAGCAAAAGCAGATACCAATACCGGTTTCGGAACTAACTCCTCCAGTTACGGTGGTCGTTTTATTACCAAAAACGGCGATGCCAACGTCAAAAAAGAGGGTATAGGTTTTGTGGAAAGTATCAGTTGGTACCATGCCATGCTGGTGATTCCCCGATGGAAATTCATGTTAGTTATTTTTGTGTTTTATCTAATTGTGAATTTATGTTTCGCGAGTATTTACAGCCTTATTGGAGTAGAAAACCTCAATGGGATTACTGCGGACAGTGCCATGGAAAAATTTGGACAGGCATTTTTCTTCAGTGCGCAAACTTTCACCACCGTTGGATACGGTCATATTAGTCCGTCGGGTTTTTGGGCCAGTTTTGTTGCTTCTGTGGAAGCCTTATTCGGACTTTTGAGTTTCGCCATTGCCACTGGTTTGTTTTACGGAAGGTTCAGCAAACCTAGAGCCTTTATCCGTTTTTCAGAGAATGCTATTATTGCTCCTTACAGAGACATGACCGCTTTAATGCTGCGAATGACACCTTATAAAAATACAAATCTGACGGATGCCGAAGCAAGGTTAACTTTAGGGATGATAGTGGAAGAAAACGGTAAAACGGTGAACAAATTTTACTCATTGGATCTGGAAATGCATCGTATAAATGCATTAACGCTGAGTTGGACATTAGTGCACCCCATTACTGAGGATAGTCCGCTTTATAATTTATCTAAAGAAGATTTTGAGAGAAATCATGGGGAGCTGGTGGTGTATGTAAAGGTTTTTGATGATATGTTCAGCACTTCGGTAATGAAACGAACGTCGTATACTTTTGAAGAATTTGTATATGGTGCCAAATTTATTCCGATGTATTCCCGGAGTGAGGATAATAATAAGACTTTACTTTTTATAGACAAATTGAATGCATTCGAGGAAGTGGAGTTATGATTATAAAAAAAGCCTCCAAGAAAATGACTTAAAGGCTTTGTAATAATAACTAACACAATTTATTTGAGAATGCAATCTAGGCTTATATTTACTTTTTTAGATACTTTGTTGCTTACCATTTTTGGGATGGTAATATCGAAATCGTCTGAATTTACAGAAAAATTGGAGAGTAGTTCGATTCCGTCACCCGTCTTTCTGATTTTGGCCGGAATGGTGATCTCTTTTGATTTTCCATGGAGTTCCAAATGCCCTTTAATGGTGAAATCTCTGTAGTTTTCCGATAGTTTTGCCATGTCAAAGCCGTAAACTTTTCCTTTAAAGGTTGCTTTGGGATATCGGTTGCTTTCTATATAATTTTCGTTGAAATGCTCTTCCATCAGGGCAATCTTAAACCTGAATCCTTTAATCAGTGCCAGAGCCGCAATTTCTCCTGTTTCGGTATTCAGGACAAAAGTAGCGGTTTTGTTTTGTGCTTTGACTTCTTCAAAAGAAGGTACGGAAGCTTCAAATTTAATTTCCCCTGTTTTTGTAATCTTTTTGGATTGTGCCAATCCGGAAAAAGAAAACAGGAGCAGCGCCAAGAAAGGATATAGTGTTTTCATATTTAGTATTATTCGGGGAAATTCGCATCTCTCCATGATTTAATCTGATCAATCTTTGCCTGTGGCAGTCGTGTGCCTCCGAAAGGCATCATGAAAGCGGGATCAAAACTCGAAATCCTATCGACTAATCCGCGGGTCAAAACAGCATTTTTTACATTTTCATAAGTGAGCAACGGCATTGGCGCTCCGTTTTGTGGAGGCTGCGTGTGACACATAATGCAGTTTTCTGTTATAATAGCTTTTACAGTCCCGTTGTAAGTTACCGTATTTACAGGTGTGTAGTTAACCAAATCCGATTCTGAATCACTGGTACAGCCCGATAAAACAAAAGTTGAAATCACAAAAAAAGCGACTTTTGGTAAATTCATGGAATGAGTTTTGTTATGCTTAAAGTTATGACTAATTTTTTAAAAAATAAAAAAATATTTCGTTAAATTTGTGGGAAATCATTTATTCCGACATGAGAAAATATAAAATTCTATTGCTGCTAATAGTTATTCTGATTGTAGGGTATTTAATTTATTCTTACATTTATAAGGACCATCGGGATATTGCGTCTGAAAAAGGGTCTTATCTGGTAACGGCGAACGCCCTTCATGATGAATTCAAAGCAAACGAGAAGAATGCAAATGCAAAATATCTTGATAAAACTATAAGCGTGTACGGAAAAATCACCACAATAGACGAGGCGGAAAATGCAATTATCGTTGATGATAAAATGTTTTCCATTTTCAAAGATAAAATACCTGCCAACTTACAAGTGCTTTCCAATGTGAAAATAAAAGGACGTTTTATCGGATATGACGATTTACTGGAAGAATTAAAAATGGACCAATGTGTATTGGAAACGGAATAAGATGAAAAAAACAATTTCTCTTTTAGCATGCCTTCTTTTTTGCCAGATTGCTCTATGTCAGCAAGATATTTTCGAAATAGCAAGAAAGGGAACGGTAGCAGAATTAAAAGACGCCCTCAAATCAAGCCCGGATGGAGTTAAAGCTGTAAACAGTGATGGATATAGCCTTCTCACATTGGCTACCTACAGAGGAAATAATGAAGTGGCTAAATACCTCATTGAAAATGGCGCGGATATCAACGGATCAAATAATTATGGAACGCCTTTAATGGCAGCAGTCGTGAAAGGAAACAGTGAAATAGTGAAATTACTCCTGGACCATAATGCAGATACAAGTATCGCCGATCAAAGCGGCAATACGGCATTGATTTACGCCACGCAGTTTAAAAAATATGACATTGCTGAAATGCTTGTAAAAGCTAAAGCGAATATTGATATAAAAGACATTCGGGGGAAATCGGCTGTAGATTACGCCAGAATGACCAACGATGAAAAATTGCTTGAACTCTTTAAAAAATAAAATCATGAGAAAAATTACATTTACAATTCTGGGGCTATTGTTTACGGCTAGTGGATTATTGGCTCAAACCTTTTCAACAGGTACTGTTACGTTTTTTGGAGGCGGACCGACTACGGCTTATTCAGGAAAAGTAGATGTTACCAGCACAACGGCTACCGTTACGCTTATCGGGCCTTCGACAAGCTGGCTGGGGATTGCTTTTAATGTTTCTGCTCCTAATCAGATGGATAATATAGGAAGCGATGTGCTTATTTTTGACGGAACCAACATGACAGACAGAAGTTTTGACGGAATAGGGGTTACACCGCCAACGGATACGCAAAACTGGACAGTACAATCTAACAATATTTCTTCCGGTGTGAGAACCGTAGTCGCTACAAGGGCCAGAGTGGCAACCGAAGGCACGGACTTCACTTTTCCATTTTCGGCCGGACCTTTACCGCTAACATTTGCCCGCGGAACTTCTCTGGTGGTTACTTATCATGGCAGCGGAAATTGCGGTAGCACGACTTCTAATCTTGGAAACGAAAGTTTTGCTATCGACAGCTTTAAAATGTATCCTAATCCAACAAAGAATTTCGTGAATATTGAGTTGCCGGAACTGGTAGCAGAAGCCTCGGTTATCATCTACGATATGCTGGGCAAAAAAGTAAAAGAAGCCACTGTAACTTTTGACAATACCAAAGTTGATCTTACAGGACTTACAACCGGTTCGTATCTGATGAACATAAAAACAAAAGATGGTGAAGGGACTAAAACTTTAGTTATCAATTAATTTATGAGGAAACTATTTCTTTCACTATTGTGGATGCCGGCCTGCGTTTTTGCACAGGACGATCTGCTTTCCGAAATTGATACCGTTAAAGCAGACGTAAAAGTCGAATCGGCCTTTAAATCGTTGAAAATTGTCAATCTCGAATCGACTAAACTGGCAGCGAAAGGAGATTTCTATTTCATAGTAGCCCACCGTTTTGATTATGTGGAGAATGGTATTGATGATTTCTTCGGATTGGATGGTGCCAATACGCAGTTAAAGTTTCTTTATGGCGTAAATGAATGGCTGACCGTTCATGTCTCGCGAAGCGGATTCCAGGAAACGTATGATCTGGCTGCTAAATACCGACTCAAATCTCAGGAACAGGACGGGTTTCCGATTACCTTGGTAGGTTTCAACAGTATTGCGATCAATACAGAAATGAAAGAGGATGATTATCCCGGAATGGAGTTCAGCAACCGATTGAGCTATGTTACACAATTATTGGCTTCACGAAAGTTCAATGATAATCTGACTTTAGAATTAGCGCCTACTTATTTCCACGAAAATACCGTAAGGGATGTCTTTGATGCAAATGGTAATCCGATCTTGCCAAATCCGCAGAATAATAGTCAATTTGCTATTGGAATGGGAGGCCGCTATAAATTAACCAAACGATGGTCAGTCAATATGGACTATGCGGCGCATTTAAACCGTGCTTCGGAATCCATTTATAAAAACCCGTTATCCGTAGGGGTGGATTTAGAAACAGGCGGACATGTATTTCAAATGCATTTTACCAATTCCAGAGCCATGCATGAAACCGGTTTTCTTGGACAGACTTCAGGACGGTGGGATAAAGGGGAGATTTGCTTCGGATTTAATTTAGTGAGAGTTTTCTAAACTGGAATTTACTGTATAAAAAAAGTCCCGAGTGCATCGGGACTTTTTTGTTGCTGTATTCTTTGTTTTATTTCTTGATGAATTTACCGGAGAATTTTTTGCCTAAGTCATTCTCGAGTACAATTACATAGGTTCCGTTTTGTAATTCCTGTACGGATACTGAATTATCTGCGGCGGCACCTTTCTTAACGATTCTGCCGGAGATGTCATAAATGGTAACCATTTTGATTTTCTCATTGGCATCAGCGGTATTGAAGCGGATTACATCATGAGCAGGGTTCGGGTACATCGTGAAATTACCTAAGTTATTTTCAGCTAATGCCAGCGTACTGCCTTCAATTACTGTAAGCGCCTGGTTTGTTGTCGGGTTAAGAATCGTATCAACTACACCGGAAGGCCAGATGATTACTACTGAAGTGATTTGGGTAGCTGTTCCGATTCCGAAATGCGTGTTTAGGGAGCTCATGTTTCTGAAACCATCACCACTTCTCACATCTCTGATCTGTTTGCCCCATGCACCGTAGATTTCCACTCGGGCACCAATACCGTTGCTGTTGCTCTGAATACCTTTTAGATTGATTTTGATCCAATTGTTGGCATTAGGGACGTTGTAGTAAATAGTATTTGAATTCTGGATGTCCAGGAAGCCGTCATTGTTTAAGTCTCCGATAGGGCCGTTTGTAGGGCCTACAACGTATGGAGAGAACGTCATGTTTCCGTTGTTGATCATCACGGTGTTTCCCGCGCCGAAAACATCTACGAAACCATCGTTGTTAAAATCATGTGCTACGTGCTCAATACCCATTGAACCGAAAGTATCATATCCGGAACCGGCAGTTACATTTGTAAAAGTTCCATCGCCGTTGTTTTTCATTAGTTTGTGCATTCCGTTGGCATTTGAACTTGCGCCAACTAAAGCATCCATATCACCATCGTTGTCGAAATCACCCCAGGCGGAGGACCATGTCTGAATCGGATCGGCCATGTTTGCAGCCACACTTACGTTGGTAAATGTTCCGTTACCGTTATTTCTGTGTAATTCGTTGATGTTTGCAGTAGTTACACCTCCGCGACATTTTGCAATGAATAAATCGGAGTCGCCGTCGTTGTCGTAGTCTACCCAGATAGAACCATAGTTACCACCTTCGGTGTGGTCGCCTAAACCGCCTTGGTTGAAGTTTAATACACCGCTTCCGTTGTTCATGAAATAAACATTCGGATCTACGTCATGGCAAACGAAAGCATCCAGGTTACCATCTCTGTTGATGTCTGTGAAATTGGAACGTTGACAGAAGATATACTGCGCAAAGTTCACAGAAGTATACGTTGCTCCGCCATTTGAAGTCTGTAGGAATGTAGCGCCGTTTCCACCACCTAATAGAAGATCATTATAACCGTCTTTGTTGTAATCGCCTGCTGCGATACTCCATGACGGCATGTTTGGTGCGTTAGTGATAGGAATTGTAGTTGGTGCAGCGAACCCCGGCGTTCCATTGTTTTTATACAGGATCTGTATATCGTTTGGACTTACGCCAACAATGTCATCCAGATTATCACCGTTCATGTCTACGACGCAGTTTTTGTAAGTACCCGATAACGTAATGCTTTGTGGTGTAAAGGAGATTACCGGCACTACATAAGGCGCTTCAATCAGATCGAAAGTGAAACCTGCTGCGCTCCATCTGTTGTCGAAGGCAATGTAGTAGGTTGTGCCTGCTGTTACGTTGAATGTGGCAATGGATAAGTAACCGTTTCCGATTGATCCGCCATCATCATCCCCTGCATAACAGCTTAAGGTTCCGCAGCTTCCGGTGTACACGTTGAAACGCGTGTCTTTTCCTGAGTTTGCCGCTAAATCAGTAGTAAGCGTTATAGTGTAATTGCTTGATGGGGTGTAGGTATACCATTCGCTCAATGTGGCATTGGTAGAGTTTGGTCCGCATAAAATATTTATGGCGGTTGGCCCATCAATTGCGGTTACAATGTGGCTTCCGGCAGTTACAGGAAGCGCCGTCGCACAGGTGTTCTGGGCGTTTGTCATCCAGGAAGTAATTCCGAGAAGAAATAAAGTAATTTTTTTCATAGGCGTACTAGTTAAGTTGGTTAAGGTTGGTTATGATTAGTTACATGCCGGATCTAAAGCGTTAATCCATTGCTCAATAAGCTGGACGCCTTCCTCGTGCACTATGGTTCTGCCCAATAATGGCATTCTGGTGGCTTCGTCCACGGAGCTGATTCTGAAATGCATTACAGAACGCTGTGAATTTCCTTTAGTTACGATATACGTTAGTGAATTGTCAATGTTTTCCTGAGGAGCAACACAAACGCCAAGATTCACAGGATTAGCAGTCTCGCTGAAAGCAAAACGCATCGGTCTGTAATCACAGTGGCTGTTGGTGGCGTGGCAATGTGCGCAATTGGCGTCGATGTAGGAACGTACCCTTGTTTCCAAAGGTTTGGAAGTATCTTTCCAGTTTACGGTGCTCACGATAGTATTCGGGTAGCTTTCTAAATAACCTTCTGAAACCCATTTAGCCAGTTGGTTTTGGGAGCCGCTGGTGTAGCTGTAGTTGAAATTAAGATTTTGAGGTTTCGGGCCGATTGGAATAGGGCGCTCGTTTGATTTGTGGCACGTTAGGCATTCGGTGCCGGAAGGAATTCTATAGTTGGACGATTTAATCACGTCGTTTTCATCTTTCCAGGAGATCGGGAGGTAGCTTCCATCAAGGTCTAAGTAGGCTTCGGTTTGTGCTTCGTTCCATTTGTAATTGGCGAAAGCCCAGATGTCCTGTTGTGTTTCTGAGTCAACGCCTTTTTTGATCATTACCCTTGTTTCCACAATTCGGGTGGTATTGGAAGGCTGAACGTTTTCGTAGTAGAATGTCTTGATTAATGCGGTTCCTATGGGGAATTGTAACACTTTCCCATCGCCGTTATAAGTGGCTTTCGAGCCTGCGGGCATCCATACAAAACGTTTTTTATGGGCGTAATCCGTAAATAGCTGACTGGCAGGTTCAAAGGGTAAAACTTTGTAAGAAGGATTCTGATTCTTCAAATCACCCTCAAAGAATTTATAATCAGATAGTTTGGGATACGGTACTTGCGTTAAATCCATCACTACAGGCGACACAGGAGAATAGTCCTCGTCCTCGTTTGAATTACAGGCCAGAATGGTGAAAAGGGTTGATATTACAAGTAATCCGGTAAGTTTTAGTAAGTATTTTTGTTGCATATTTATTATGTAATTTGATGTGGTGTACTCAAATATATAATAAAAATATGTTTTTTGTAAGAATTTCTTAATTAATAATAAAATATATTGAAAATGTTATAATTCTAACTTTACGTTAAAGGCTTTCAGGTTGTTAAGTGCTTCCGGAGAGGAGAAATTAAAGTTGTTTTCATTGTCTTTGTTTTCCTTTTTGCTGTTGATTCTTTTCACCGATTCGTAGAAGCGGCGTACCTCTTCCAGATTGGAGAGAATCAGCGTGGGAACGGGGACGGAGTTGCCTTCTTCGTCTTTTGCCACCATCGTAAAGTAGGAAGAATTACAGTGTTTTACCTTGCCGGTCTGGATGTTTTCGGACGTTACTCTGATGCCTACCACCATCGACGTTTTTCCTACATAATTTACGGACGATTTCAAAGTTACCAGTTCGCCCACTTCAATTGGGTTTAGGAAATCTACGGTGTCCACTGAAGCCGTTACGCAATATTTTCCGGAATATTTTGAGGCAGAAGCAAAAGCAATCTGGTCCATTAGCGATAAGATATAACCTCCGTGAATCTTTCCGCTGAAATTGGAATGGGAGGGTAGCATCAATTCGCTTAGTGTGACCTTTGAGCCGCTTACTTTCTTATATCTTTCCATTGCTTAGGGTTTATTAAAATAGGGTGAACTTTCCAGTTTTACACCGGTGGCGAAATAATGGGAGTCGCCCCAAAACGGGAAGGTTGTGTAACGTTCTATGTAAGTGATTTTTACGTATTTGCCCTGATAATTTTTTAAATCGTCTATTACTTTCTCGTCTTTGTCCAATACCGAAAAGCGGAATATTTTTGCGCCTGAGAGCCCCTGACTTAACTCACCTTCCCAGGTTTTCATCACGACGCCTTTCCTGCTCAGCTTGATCAGTTCCCCGGCGCGTACCCCTTCGCTGTAGGGCACGTAATACATAAAGGCAAAATACCCTGCAAACATCAGGAATAACGACACTATGCCGAATAGGACGTACTTTCTCATAAGCGTTTAATTTTCTGCGTTGTGCTCGCTTTCTATGGCGCGGGCCAATATGTTTTCGGGCAGGGCTTTTTTGGCTTTGGCGCCCATCTTTTTTAGTTTTTCTACGCTGGTGATGAGGTTTCCTTTGCCTTCTACGAGCTTGTTCATGGCATTGCCGTAGTCGCTTTTCGCTTCGTCCATCTTCTTGCCGATCTTGACTAAATCTGCGATGAAACCTTCAAACTTGTCATATAATGCACCGGCCTGTCTTGCAATCTCATAGGCGTTCTCCTGCTGTTTCTGGTTGGCCCACATGCTGTCGATGGTGCGCAGGGTCGCCAAAAGCGTAGAAGGTGTTACGATTACGATATTCTTCTCGAAGGCTTTGTTGTATAGGGCGTTATCTTCGTTTAAAGCTAAAGCGAAGGCAGGTTCTATCGGGATGAATAAAAGCACGAAATCGGGGCTTTCTATCTGGTAGAGATCCTGATAGTTTTTCGCGCCTAATTGCTCTACATGACGTCTGATGGAATTGACATGTTCCTTCAGATAAGATGCTTTCATCTCATCATCTTCCTCATTGACTAAGCGTTCGTAGGCGGTTAGCGATACTTTGGAATCGACTATCATTTTCTTTCCGTCCGGAAGGTTGATTACTACGTCGGGTTGGACGCGGGAGCCTTCTTCGGTAACGAAACTCTGCTGTACTTCATATTCGCGGCCTTTCTCCAGTCCGGATTTCTCCAGAACGCGCTCTAGGATAAGCTCGCCCCAGTTCCCCTGCATCTTGCTGTCGCCTTTCAGGGCTTTGGTTAGGTTTAGGGTTTCCTTGCTCATCTGTTCGTTCATTTCGCGGAGGCCTAATATTTGCTGGCGTAGGGCGGCATGGTAGTCGATGCTTTCCTTGTGGGTATCTTCGACTTTCTTTTCGAATAGCTGTATCTTATCCTGTAGCGGGGAAAGGATGTTTTTCAGGTTTTCCTTGTTCTGCTCGGTAAATTTATTGGTTTTCTCTTCTAAGATCTTATTGGCCAGGTTCTCGAATTCTTTGGTGAATTTCTCCTGTAGCTGGCTGACTTCTTCCTTTTGTTCTTTATTGCGTTCCCATAGGTTCTCGAAATCGACTTCCTTTTTGGTTAACTGAATGGCTAAGGCTTCCTTCTCGGTGCGGATGGCTTCCTTTTCGGCATTGACAATCTGTACTTGTTTTTCGAAGTTTAAACGTTCGTTCTGGAACTGCTGTTTGGTTTGTTCGATTTGGGATAAAAGACCATTGATGCGCTCTTCCAGACCGGATTTCTCCGACTGTGATTTCGCAGAAAACAGGACTTTCCCGATGAAAATACCTATTCCGAGGGCAATGATAAATGCGGCTAATACTAAGAGGGTTTGTGACATGGATATGCGGTTTATTGTATAGCGTAAATGTAGCAAAAAATAATATTGGTTAGGCACTGAATTACTAAAGAAGGGTTTAATTTAAAACGGAATGGGGTATTACTGGGGTTGGTGTTTGTGAAATTTTTGCAAGGGGTTAATGAGGAGCAGTATAGTTTGGAGGGATTGTGGATTGCGGGTGTCGATGCTATATTATGTGAACACAGTTGGGAGACTTTGCGTAGCAGGAAAAACTTAGCAAATAATTTCCTTCACATTTTTAAACATTTTTGTTTTTGATGTTAGAAAATTTATATTGATGTAGTTTTTTTTGCAGAATTTTCCAATGTCTTCTAACTTGTCTTTTTATTTCTGGAGAATTCATTTCTTCAGATGCTCTATAAATATATTTTAAATAGTTACCTCTATATTTTTTTTGAAATGGCTTTACAATCAATTTGTTATTTATGAATTCACCTTTTTTTGCATTTAATAATCTGGATTCAACACCTTTGAAGGTGTAAAGTCTGTATATTTTTCTTTTAAAAATGGGTGATTCATCTAACAGGTATTTCGCATTGTTTTTTTCAACTCTTTTAGCTTTTCTTCTTACTGAATTTTTCATGTCACGATAAAAAGTAGCTAAATTCTTTGATTTAACTAAGGTTCTATATCCATAGAATTCAAATCCTAAGTAATTTAAAGGGATATTTTTTATAAAATTTATACCATCAATCTTAAATGATTGTAACCTTTTATTTTCGATTTTAAAAAGTGTTTTTTCAGTTTTATCAAAAGAAATTACCAGTTTGATCTTTTCTATTTCATCTTTTACAAAATTTTCTATTTTTCCAACGTCAGATTCATTACATATTACAATTATATCATCAGAATATCTTCTATAAAATACGTTTTCTTTAACGACTAATTCTTTTGTAATTGCTTCGTCAAATGGTAACATGTAGATATTGGCTAATAAAGCACTAAGAGGTAAACCTTGAGGTATTCCTATCAGTTTTCCATCTTTTCTTTTTTGATTTTTATGAATAATAATATCTGAATCTACCAGTTCTTTTGCATTCTCAAAAAAAGTATGTTTACCTTTCTTCTGCAATTTGGACATTTTTTTTTCATCAAAATGACCATTTTTAGTTTTCAAGTCATTTAATTTCACATATGAGAATCTAGTCGCAGCCTTAAAGATATTATAGTGGTCTTTCGGTAAAGTTTTATGACCTAAAATTTTCGCCCAAATTAGCTTTAACATCTTATGATTTAACGTAGGGAAGAAGTTTTCTATATCAAATGCTAAGACAACACATGATTCTCGTCTTTTTATTTCTTCAAAAATATCCTTTGCAAAATGAACATTGTTTTTAAACTTTACTTTGTCATCTGTTAAAATTTGACGATAAGCAGTAATACTTTTTGTAAGGTTTTTGTCCGTACTTAAATATTTTTCATATTTCGGAGTTATAATTTTCTGGGCATAATATGAATAAACATGAGCATCTATGTGACTTGCGTAAAGTATCTGTCTAATTTTAGTATTTGATACTGTTCTTCCATCTTTTAGTTTTTTATGGGACCGTCTACATACTCCCTTAAAATCTGAAAGTTTATATCTACGTTGATTGATTTCTTTAAATAATAGAGGATGGAAGGAATGTTGTGCTATTTTTTTAGGATCAGTAATATATCTCTCAATATCTTTCTTTGTCGATAATGGAGTTTTATTAGTAAAATGTGGATATCCTCTGTCTTTAAACCAATCTTTTTGTTTGTTCATGCATATAAAATAAAGTAAGTGAAGTTCTCGCGCGGATTTAAAGCGAAATAAAACGTAACATTTCAAATGAAATCGAACCATTAGCCGAGTTCTCGACTCCCGCTGGATTTTTACATTGACTTTCCCCTATTGGGAAGCTATGACTAATATTATCAACCTAAATAACTTACAGATGTTTGTAACATTCACAGAAATTATTCGTATAATACTTATAGTGTATAAATGGTTAAGTAGAAAACTGACCTTGCAGTTCTATACTGCATTTATAGCGCTATATTTGCAGGATATAACTGCAATTACATTTTTCTTAATCTACATATTTATTAACCCTTATTATTATAAGGTTTGATTAAGTGGTTTTTTTAAAACACAATAGTTCAACAAATGTTTTACTTCAATAACTAAAGAACTTCCTTACTTTGGGTAAATGTAATATTTTTTATACATTTATCAGAAAAAAAAAGATGAACAAATTTAGCGTTGGTGATTTAGTTACTTTTAAGACACATCCATTATTAAATGATTTCTATATAAAAGGTGACGGTAAATATGTGCCGCCAATTATGATTGTTAAGGAGGTTGTTTTTGAAAATAAAGAGAAGAAGCAATTTGACGAACAAACCGGCTACCAGGTTTCAGATGCTATAAAATATATTTGCGTTTATTTTGATGATAACAAAAGCGAATTTATAGAGTCCCATCTTTATGAAAGCAATTTGGAAAGTTTTTCAAATCTTAAAATAGCAAAATTTGATGATGAAGAATTGCCTGAAGGGTATACTGATGTAATAACTGAAGTAACCAACTATCCTAAAAAGATTGATTACAATTATGGAATAGTTTTGTATTTTAAAACTAAAAAACTTGAAGTTTTAAAGAAAAGAGAATCTACAAAGACGGAAGTGGTAGAAGATCCTGCCAGTACTAATGATGAAATTATAAAAAAGAAAACAAGGCAATATGTCGTAAATTATATAACTCCAGACTTTGTTGCTTGTGGTTTTAAAAAAGAAGTTTACAATGATTTGTTTTACGGTAATGGAAAAGTAAAAAGATTGGCATCAACTGATTTAATTAAAGTAAAATGGTTTAATCCTGCACAACAAAAATTTAGTGAACAATTTTTACCAATAGAGTTTTTTTTAGATTTTGATCCGTTTAATTCTCAAGTAACTATTAATAAATATTCTCAAGTTTATAGTAATTAATT
>NZ_CAMLMK010000042.1 GCF_946481155.1 uncultured Flavobacterium sp. | reverse complement strand
GGCCGCCATCGGACTGGCCGTGCCACTGGTTGGTGTAACCCGAACCGTGGGAGTATACTTTAACACCATAGCGATTGAAAATTCCAACATTCGTAGCATTTAATCCCGCAATGTCAAAACTATCGTTTCTGGTATCACCGTTAGGCGAAATCCCTTTCGGAATCTCACAATAAGGAGTGATTACACTTACAGGCTCGGTAGTAATACATCCTTCTGCAGTAGTCACTTCGACAGAATAAACTCCTGCAGCGGTAACGACCACTGTATTGTTCGAACCAATGGAACTTCCTCCAAAGTTAAACCATTCGTAAGTATAATCCGAATTAAAAGGTAACGCTGTTAATGTATAATTATTATCAATACACCCTTGACTTATTGAAACCGAAACAGGTGATGGCACATCATCTACAGTTAAAACAGTTGCTGAAGAAACACAGCCGGTCACATTATCCCTTACCGTCACACCATAAGTTCCCGGCGTAAGTCCTGCGAAAGACGTTGTGGCTTGATAAATAGTTCCGTCAATACTGTATTCCAATGAACCTCCTATCGGCGCAGTAACTATAATAGTTCCCGTTGGCACCGAGCATGTCGGCTGCACCGTAACACTTGCCGTTGGCGCAGCAGGATTAGCCGGCAATGGATCAACCGTTAGCGAGACTGAAGGAGATACACAGCCTGCTATCATATCGCGAACCGTTATTACATAGGTACCTGACGACAATCCGGCAAAAGTTGTTCCTGGCTGATAAGTGATTCCGTCAATGGAATATTCCAAAGTAGCACCTGTCGGCGCAGTAATCACTATAGTACCCGTTGTTGTAATACATGTCGGCTGAACTGTAACACTGGCTGTAGCAGCTGAAGGTGTTCCCGGAGCAGGATTAACTGTAACACTCGTTGCCGGGGAAATACATCCTGTAGCCGTATCCCGAACACTTACATTGTAGGTGTTTGGCGTCAGGCCTGCAAAACTTGTTCCTGCCTGATATGTAATTCCATCAATACTGTATTCCAAAGTAGCCCCAAGAGGTGCGGTCACTTCTATGGTTCCTGTTGGTATCGTACAGGTTGGCTGTACCGTAGCACTTGCTGTCGGAGCTGAAGGCGCTGCCGGTACCGGATCTATTGTAACGGAAGTCGCACTGGAAACACATCCTGTAGCCGTATCGCGTACGGTAACGTTATAAGTCCCTGAAACTAATCCGCTGAAAACCGTTGCGGCCTGATAAGTTGCTCCGTCAATACTATACTCTAAAGTAGCTCCTGTTGGCGCAGTAATATCTATTGTCCCGGTTGGAGTTATACATGTTGGCTGAACTGTAACCGTAGCTGTTGGCGCATTCGGATTTGCAGGAATCGGATTTATAACAACTGTTGTCAGAAAAGATAAACATCCTGTAGCGGTATCACGAACACCTACATCATAACTTCCGGAAGCCAATCCCGTAAATGTAGTTGAAGACTGATAGGTTATTCCATCCACACTGTATTCCAATGTTGCACCTAATGGAGCAGTAATCACAATAGTTCCCGTTGGCGTTGTACAATTGGGTTGGAATGTAGCGCTTGCGGTCGGAGGCACAGGAGCTCCCGGAGCCGGATCAACCGTGAAGGTTGAAGTAGCAGAAACACATCCTGTACTTGTATCACGCACTGAAACCATATAAGTTCCCGGTACTAAACTTGAGAACGCAGTTCCAGACTGATAGGTCACGCCGTCAATGCTGTATTCTAAAGTAGCACCCGTAGGAGCCGTTATCGTTATACTTCCCGTTGGGGAAGCGCAGGTTGTTGGTGAAATAACAGTAGCAGTCGGCGCTGCAGGATTTGCAGGAATCGGGTTAACTGTAACACTCGTTGCTGAGGAAATACATCCTGTAGCGGTGTCATGAACAGTAACATTATAAGTTCCTGAAACCACTCCTGTAAAAGTAGTCGACGACTGATAAGTAACGCCATCAATGCTGTATTCTAATGAAGCACCTGTTGGAGCTGTTATTGCAATTGTCCCGGTAGTTACAGTACACGTCGGCTGAACCGTAACGGATGCTGTAGGAGCTGATGGATTAGCCGGAATCGGATTCACAGTTACTGATGAAGCGGCAGAAATACAACCTGTAGCTGTATCCTGAACCGTTACGTTATAAGTTCCTGAAGCTACTCCTGCAAAAGTAGCCGATGATTGATAAGTAACTCCGTCAATACTGTATTCTAGTGAAGCACCTGTTGGAGCCGTTATAACGATAGTACCTGTAGGAATTGTACAGGTTGGTTGCACAGTAACACTTGCCGTTGGAGCAGCAGGATTTGCCGGAATAGGATTTATTGTCACGGCTGTTGCCGATGAAACACACCCGGTAGCGGTATCGGTTGTTGTTACATTGTATGTTCCTGGAATCAATCCTGTAAAAGTAGTCGATGACTGGTAAGTGACCCCATCAATACTATATTCTAATGTAGCACCGAGCGGCGCAGTTACCACTATCGTTCCTGTAGGAGTAATACAAGTCGGCTGAACCGTTGCACTTGCTGTAGGCGCATTCGGATTTGCCGGAATTGGATTCACGGTAACCGAAGCAGCCGCAGAACATCCGGAACCGGTATCACGAACTGTGACCGTGTAAGTTCCAGGAGCTACTCCTGTAAAAGTGGTTCCCGTTTGGAAAATAACACCATCAATACTGTATTCTAAAGTAGCACCTGTAGGTGCAGTCACTACAATTGTCCCTGTAGGGATTGTACATGTAGGCTGGACAGTAACACTCGCTGTAGGTGTAGCTGGAGCACCTGGAGCCGTATTTATAATTAATACTGTCGCCACTGACACACAATTAGTAGTGGTATCACGAACAGTAACATTATAAGTTCCCGGAACCAGTCCGCTAAATACTGTTCCGGCCTGATAAGTCACTCCGTCAACACTATATTCAAACGTAGCGCCTATAGGAGCCGTTATCGTAATTGTTCCTGTTGGCATCATACAGGTCGGTTGTGTTGTAACGCTCGCTGTTGGAGCCGTAGGCAATGGATTGACAGTAATCGTTAATGTAACTGTTGTAGCACATTGTCCTGCTGTTGGCGTAAACGTATAAACTGTAGTAGTTGTATTGTCCAATGCCGGAGACCAGGTTCCCGTAATGCCGTTATTGGATGTCGTAGGCAAAGCCGATAACGAACCTCCTGAACAGATTGGTGCTACAGCCGTAAATGTTGGCGTCACATTCGGATTAACCGTGATGGTCAGCGTAGTTGTAGTCGCACATTGTCCCGCAGTTGGCGTAAATGTATAAACTGTAGTGGTTGTATTGTCCAATGCCGGAGACCATGTTCCCATGATGCCGTTATTAGATGTCGTTGGCAAAGCTGATAACGAATCTCCCGAACAGATTGGCGCAACAGCTGTAAACGTTGGCGTCACATTTGAATTAACTGTAATAGTCAATGTAACTGTTGTTGCGCATTGTCCCGCTGTTGGCGTAAATGTATAAACTGTAGTGGTTGTATTGTTCAGTGCAGGAGACCATGTTCCGGTAATACCGTTATTGGACGTAGTTGGCAAAGCCGATAGAGAATCTCCTGAACAGATTGGCGCTACAGCTGTAAACGTTGGCGTCACATTTGGATTAACTGTAATAGTCAATGTGACTGTTGTTGCGCATTGTCCCGCCGTCGGCGTAAACGTGTAAACCGTGGTGGTAGTGTTATCCAAAGCTGGAGACCACGTTCCTGTAATACCATTATTGGATGTCGTTGGCAAAGCCGATAATGAACCTCCTGAGCAGATTGGTGCTACAGCCGTAAACGTTGGCACCACATTTGGAGTAACCGTAATCGTTAACGTAGTGGTAGTTGCACATTGTCCCGCTGTTGGCGTAAATGTATAAACTGTTGTTGTTGTATTGTCCAATGCAGGAGACCACGTTCCGGTAATGCCATTGTTGGATGTCGTTGGCAAAGCTGATAAAGAATCTCCTGAACAGATTGGCGCTACAGCCGTAAAAGTTGGCGTCACATTTGGATTAACCGTAATGGTCAGCGTAGTTGTGGTCGCACATTGTCCCGCTGTTGGTGTAAACGTATAAACCGTGGTAGCTGTATTGTTCAATGCCGGAGACCAGGTTCCCGTAATACCGTTATTGGAGGTCGTTGGCAAAGCCGATAACGAATCCCCTGTACATATAGGCGCAACAGCCGTAAAGGTCGGCGTTATCAGTGGGGTTACTGTTATTGTTCCCGATAAAGTAGCTGGCGGAAGACATCCTCCTACAGTACTCACCGTATAGTTAAATGTTCCTGAAACTGTCGGAGTACCGCTGATGGTGAAAACACCCGCTCCATAAACTCCCGTCACTCCTGTCGGCAATCCGGAAACTGTAGCTCCGGTTGCGCCACCTCCTATTGAATAGGTAATATCCGTAATCGCCGTGTTGATACATAGCGTTTGGTTAGTTGTAGCTGCAGCTGATGTTAAAACAATAGTAGGCCCAGGATTCACTGTAATCGTTCCAGTTGCTGTAGCAGCTCCCGGACACCCGCCTGTAGTTGCTGATACTGTATAGCCATATATTCCGGAAACTACCGCTGTACCACTGATGGTAACTACTCCTGCCGCATATACCCATGTAACATTCGGTGGCAATCCGGTAACCGTAGCTCCGGTGGCACCACCTCCTATGGCATAAGTAATGTCGGTGATCGCATCATTGACACAGATCATCTGATTTGCGGTTGCCGGCGCAGATGTTAACGTGACTGTCGGCAATTGACTTACTGTAATCGTTCCTGTAGCTGTTGCTGCAGGTGCACATCCTCCTGTAGTTGTAACCGTATAGTTAAATGTTCCTGATACCGTTGGAGTTCCACTGATAGTTAAAACGCCGGCTGCAAAGGTCCCTGTCACACCCGCAGGCAATCCGGAAACCGTTGCTCCTGTAGCACTTCCACCTATCGAATACGTAATATCGGTGATTGCGGTATTGATGCAAACAACCTGAACTGTTGTCCCTCCTGCAGACGTTAAAGTAACGGTCGGCAATGGAGTTACTGTTATTGTACCCGTGGCTGTAGCGGCTGGCGCACATCCACCGGTAGTAGTAACTGTATAGTTAAATGTTCCTGAAGCTGTTGGCGTACCACTGATGGTGAAAACACCAGCTGCATAAGTACCGGTCACACCTGAAGGCAGTCCTGAAACAGTTGCTCCTGTCGCTCCCCCTCCAATGGAATAGGTAATATTGGTAATAGCCGTGTTACTACAAAGCGTTTGGTTCGTCGTCGCTGCTGCGGAAGTTAAAGTAATCGTAGGCAACGGATTGACAATGATGGTTCCTGAAGCTGTCGCGGCTGGCGCACATCCCCCTGAAGTGGTCACAGTATAATTAAACGTTCCTGTAGCAGTTGGAGTGCCGCTAATGGTGAAAACACCTGCTGCATAAACTCCCGTTACACCCGCAGGCAATCCGGAAACAGTTGCGCCTGTTGCGCTTCCGCCAACGGAGTATGTAATATTGGTAATCGCAGTATTAACACAAAGGGTCTGGTTTGTCGTCGCCGCTGCGGAAGTTAAAGTAATTGCCGATAAAGAATTAACAACAATTGTTCCTGTTGCCGTCGCTGCCGGGGTACATCCTCCAGTCGTGGTTACCGTATAATTGAACGTTCCTGAGGCTGTCGGTGTTCCGCTAATCGTGAAAACACCTGCTGCAAACGTTCCCGTAACACCCGCTGGCAATCCAGAAACCGTAGCTCCTGTTGCCCCTCCACCTGTTGCATAGGTTATATTCGTAATTGCTGTATTGATGCAGAGCGTCTGATTTGTAGTCGCTGCCGCGGAAGTTAAAGTAACTGTTGGTAACGGATCAACGGTTACAGTTACCGTTGCCGATGCTGTACAGGTTGGCGTTGTTCCGGTCACCGTATAGGTTGTAGTTACTGCCGGCGAAGCCGTTACACTTGCCCCTGTAGTCCCGGAAAGTCCGGTAGCCGGTGACCAGGTATACGTAATTCCTGTACAATCTCCTGCACAGGCTGCATTCAATACGGTAGAACCTGAAGGACAAATTGTAGGTGTTACCGCAGTAGCAGTAACAGTAGGCGGTGTAACACATGTACTTGCAGTCGCAGAAACCTGAATGCTATAGGTACACGCAGTACCCGCAAATCCATCCAATACAATTAAATAGCATTGGTTAGGATCTGCAGTGAAGGTATAGTTATAGTTTGTAGTCGCTCCCGGATTTTGACATACGAGTGATGTTGCTGTCCCTCCGGTTATCTGTGCGCAGGTTGTTGCTGCGTCATAAATAGACAATTGCAATCCCTGTGTGCTGTTACAAATCTGATTATTAATATTCAAAAAAGCAGTTTGTCCCGGTGTCCAAGTAGGGGGTGCGCACCATTGGTACCAAACATTATTTTCCACACTTCCCGATGGCGGATCCTGACATACGGAAGGCCCATCAGCTGTACTGTCGGAATTTGTTACCGTATAAGTTACGTTATTCGCTAAAACCATAGCTCCGGCACAGTTATTATTCGAAGCTACATGCGGCACCGTACTGGTAATACACGTTGCTACAGCATTCGCTGTAGGATAGCCCGAAAACGCAGCCGCACATTGGGAAACCATAATATAATAGTTCTGTCCCGCTGTAAGTCCGGTTACGTTTACCGTTCCGTTTCTTGGAATATCGGCGCTACAGGCGATTTGTGTTAAACTGCCGCAGGCTCCGGAGTATATTACATAATCCCTTGTTTCTGCAGTTGCCGCTCCGGGTCCGGTATAATCGGTGAGGTTAGTGATTGTAAACGAAGTTGTGGTTGCGGTTACCATTAACCATTCCACCGACTGTGTCGTTTCATTATCGGTAGTACAGGCCGGGTTTATAGCTGACGTTCCCGTCATGGTTACCATAACACCATCCCCCATCTCTGTCTGATAATGTCCTGCATATTGCATTCCGCTTGTATTTCCACAGCTTGTATAAGGATACAGCTGAAGGGCACTACACGGAGTAGTCCCCGGAGCCTGGGCATAAATACTGGCCTGAAGGGAAAATATGCAAACAATAAAAACGAGTATTTTTTTTATCATAAGTACTACTTTTTAATTTTCAAATTTTTCAACGATGACAAATTCTTCCATCTTTTTCTTATTCGATTCTGAAAGAGCATTTTTCGGAAGAATCTTAATTCTGCACTGCTCATTGATAATCAAATAAGAAATCTGGCCTTCTTTCCGGTTAGCCTCAATTTTTTGCAAAATCTCGCCGGTGACAGCGACAGGTTCTTTTGCAGTTTTCAAAAATTCAATCTGATAGGTGCCTTCCATTTTATTTGGCCATTTTGCTGTTTCCTGAGCAAAAAGAAAGGTTGGAAAAAACACCAATAAAAGAATTACATACTTCATTTTTACGGTTTTTTTAGTTGAATGTGCATTTCGTCGATTTTTTATGCTTTTTATCGAATCGCACTCTACTAATTTACAAAATTTTAACACAAAAAATATGATTTTTATGATTTTTTATAAGCCACAAAGCCTTTTAAAACACGAAAGCTGTTAAAAAATAGAAAAACTTACGATTTTATTTTTCAGGCGCCACACAACAATTTTAATTGCGCTTTGAACGAAACAAATGCGGAAAGTTGGCTTCAATTCAATATATTTGGTATCAAATTCATCCTATGATTCTTTCTGAAGCAAAAAAAGTATATTTCGCATCCGATCAGCACTTTGGCGCACCAACCGCAGAACAAAGTTTCCCCAGAGAACAGAAATTTGTAAAATGGCTTGACGAAATCAAGGAAGATGCTGATGCCCTTTTCTTGCTAGGCGATCTGTTTGATTTCTGGTTTGAATACAAAACGGTGGTCCCAAAAGGCTTTGTGCGCGTATTGGGAAAATTGGCCGAAATTAGAGATAGCGGCATTCCGGTCTACTTTTTTGTGGGCAATCACGATTTGTGGATGTATGATTATTTTGAAAAAGAACTCAACATCCCGGTCTTCCATAAGCCGGAACACTTCACTATAAATAACAAAGAATTTCTAATTGGTCACGGTGACGGCTTAGGCCCCGGAGACAAAGGCTACAAACGCATGAAGAAAGTCTTCACCAACCCTTTTTCAAAATGGCTGTTCCGATGGCTGCATCCGGATATTGGAGTAAAGTTCGCGCAATACCTTTCCGTAAAGAACAAATTAATTTCAGGAAAAGAAGATGTAAAATATTTGGGAGAAGAAAACGAATGGCTGGTAAATTATTCGCGCAAAAAATTAGAGAGCAAGCACTATGACTTCTTTATATTTGGTCACAGGCACTTGCCTCTTGAAATTATGCTGAAGCAGGGCTCCAGTTATTTTAATCTTGGTGATTGGATCGGCTATTTTTCTTATGGCGTATTCGACGGAGAGCATTTTGAGCTCAAACGATACAACCATTAGCCGCTGAAACTATTCTACTGACTCAGGATTCTGGATAATTTGGCCGTCGCGGATGGTTTTTCCTTTCCAGTACTGCATCAAAAGAAAAGCCCCGATAGCCGAAGACGCAAAACCTTCAAACATCAAACCTGCACAATACTGATACACACTGGGACCACCGCCGAACAAAAAGGCTTCGGATAATGTTTTAATAAATTCTTCGCCTCCTCTTATGTGAATGTAGATGTTCAGGCCGATGATACTCATGATCACTCCAATGAAAGCCGTCATCGCCCCCGAAGTCAAGTTGTAGAGATACACCTCATTCCCGTCTTCGATATTAGCTTTTATGGTTCTGTTGATTCCAAAAAGCACAATAAACACATTCAGCATTCTCAAATAAAAATTATCGGACAAGCCCATAAGCTCCATGGTCAGGAAGTAAATCCCAATTCCGACAAAAATTATAAACCCGTTTTTAAATTCTCTTGACTTAAGCATAGTTACTATTTATTAGTTAAACAAGGTACCAAGAAGATATTCCGCAATAAATTCGAAAACATACCGCATTATTATTCAGGTATTTAACAAATTTATAAAATATTTCTTAAACCTCGTTTTAATAGCCCCTTAATTATTAGTTAAAGAAGTTAAAAACGATATAAAGTCAGAAAGAGTCGATTAATCGTACAAAAGGACCCACTGGTTGTGGCCGAAGTAATTCCAGTCAGTCGCAGCCAGGTCAGCTTTAGGATCCACAAGCTGCTGTAGCGGTTTTCGGTTTATGGAAACCATACTATTCACAAAAACGCTTACCTGCTTTCCTTTTTTAAGGTTTTCAATTTTTATTCTTTGCGCCATTTGCCACAGCATATCGGGTTTGGTGGACATCCCTTCGATTTGCTTTTCGGTCAGATGCTGCTGTAGCGGATAAAAAATTACTTCTTGAGTTTTCTTATCTACAATTTTAAAAATGGCATAGCCCGAGCGCTCCCTTAACATCATGCGCCAACTTAAACGATGACCTTCTTCCGTCCATAAAACATCACCTTTAATAATCCAATGACGCACCGGAAGGAGTAACTGAACAATGAAATAAGGCACAAAAACTAAGTAAAACATAATTTTCCCGTTGGTGATTGGCTTAGATATCCCTGTATCGAAGACCGGCTTCCGTTTAAAGAAAATGCTCCGTATGGTTTCCGGAGAATAGAAGAAAACAGCAAAACTTAAGGCAAAATAAGGGAAAATCCCAATTTTTAAAAAAATAGAATTAAAGAGATGGAACACTAAGGAAGCTATAATCGCCATGGTACGGGTCCGTTTCCACAACAACATCGGAATAATTAATCCGTCGAAAGCAATTCCTGCATAGGCAATAAAAAGGTAAAACCACTTCTGCGAAAAAATAGTATTCAGGAATGTTCCGGCGTTGATCCCGGCAAAGAGGTTCCGCGTGAATGTTCCGTCAAGCCAGTCCGGATAGAATTTAGCAACGGTGGCAAAAAAATAAACGATTGAAATTTGCAGAATCATCACAAAGGAACACCAATAAGGCATGGTCAGTGCTTTAATCTCCGGATGTTGCTTCGCATCAACAGAAGCATACCTTTCGGCCGGCAAAAAAATCATGATGAACGCAATGAGCAGCAGTAAATAGTAGTGATTGTTATAGGATGTTTTCTGCATGAAATAAACACCCGCCCAAAGCAACGTCAGCATTACAAGACTATACCTATATTTATAACCGACCATGACAAGCAGGGAAAGACAGCCCATAAGGCAAAAATAGACGTACATTCCGTAGCCAGGCAATGGCTGCAACCATTCCATACCGATATGCGAAAAAGTAAACTGAGGAAGAATAAAATTATTACGGACCCAGCCCGTTGCAATGGCGCCGAAGGTTTCACAGGCAAACAGAAATCCGAAAAACATCCTAAAGAGGATCAACGGCGCATTGTCTATCTGTCGAAACAACTTCTCCATACTTATAAAAGTTTTTTAATGTAGGCAAATGAAGTCAGTCTGTCCCGACCCAATTGTTCTTTAAGCGCATCGACTGATGGGAATTTCTGTTCGTCTCTTATCTTCTGATGCAGGACTATAGCGATAGTTCGTCCGTACAAATCTTCCTCAAAATCAAAAAAATGAACTTCAATGCTCTGTGATGTGCCGTCAACAGTGGGATTTACGCCGATATTCATCATTCCGTAAACGATCTTACCGTCAATTTGCGAAGAAACAATATAGACCCCGTTTTTAGGTATCAGTTTATAGGTGTCGCTAATTCGGATATTTGCCGTCGGGAAACCGATAGTCCTTCCCAGCTTTTTCCCTTCAACCACAACGCCTGAGAAAAAATATTCATATCCAAGGTACTGATTGGCCAAAGAAACATTTCCGCAATCCAGCGAGTTTCTGATTTTAGTGGAACTGATGGAAACCTCATCGATTTCGTGCGCCGATATCTGCTCGACCTCAAAACCGTATTGCCGTCCAAAAACAATCAAATCGTTAATATTCGCGGTACGGTTTCGTCCAAAGCGATGATCATAGCCGATAATGATTTTCCTGATTTTGAATTTTCCCACCAGGATGTCTTTCACGAATTCCTCGGCGGTTAATTTTGAAAACGCTTCGTCAAAAGGATGTACCACCAGATTATCAATCCCGAATTGTTGCAGCAGCAAAGATTTCTCGTCAATCGTATTCAGCAGTTTAATTTCAGATTCCTGTTGAAGGACCATTCGGGGATGTGGGAAAAAAGTAAGCACCAGACTTTCGCAGCCCAGTATTTCGGCAGAGGAAGTAACTTTCTCCAGGATGTGCTGATGCCCGATATGGACGCCGTCAAACGTACCTAAAGTAACAACCGTTCCTCCGGTTGTCTCAAATTCCTGTATGGATGAAAAGATTTTCAAAAAAATTCGTTTGCGCAAAGGTAACCATTGCCGTCTTATTACAAAAAAGATTATTTGCTTTTAATTACCTCCATTCAACTCCCTAAAACACAATCTATTAAAATTTTATTAAAAAATTGAAAAATAAATGTAAATTTGGCCAACTAACAAAAAAACTAACAACAAATGAAACGAATTTTACTGTTTTCGTTCGTGGCTTTTCTGAGTATACTCTCAGCGGAAGCCCAGACCGAAAGAGCCTGGAAACCCATCGAAGGCTCTAAAGTTACTGCTTCAAAAAAAGTAAACCGGGTATCTTTCCCTAAAGAATTCAGGCTTTACCAAATCGAAATGCAGACCATCAAACAAGCGTTAGGCCAGGCAACGGACCGATTTTCAAAAAACGCAAAGGGAACTGTAATCACTTTCCCGAATGCGGAAGGCAATTTAGAGCGCTTTGAAATTTTTGAAGCGTCCAACTTTGATGCTCAGTTACAGGCACAATTTCCGGAAATCAGAGCTTATGCCGGAAAGGGAATTGATGACAAAAATGCACAGATCCGATTAAGTATCTCTCCGGAAGGTATTCAGTCTATGGTATTCAGAACCGACAAAGAAACTGAGTTCATGGAGCCATATGCGGCTGACGGAAGAACGCATGCCGTTTATACCTCAAGCAGAACTAAAGGCGAAATCCCTTTCACCTGTTCCACAGATGATAAAAAAATGTTTTCTGAATTAAAAAATGCTGCAGAAGCAAAATCCAGCGCAGGAAAATATCTTAATTTCAGATTGGCCATGTCATGTACAGGCGAATATGCGACTTATCACGGAGGCACACAAGCAGCTGTTTTAACGGCATTCAACAACACCATGACAAGAGTAAACGGTGTTTTTGAAAAGGACTTATCCATTCACATGACGCTGATCGCGAATACAACAAGCGTAATTTACCTTAACCAGGCTACGGATCCTTACGGAAACACAGACGCGAACTACAACGCGACACTTCAGACTACACTAACCAACGTTATCGGAGAGGCAAACTACGATATCGGGCATTTAGTATCTGCAATCGGTAATAATGGAAATGCGGGCTGTATTGGTTGTGTATGTAATAGCGGAAAAGGAAGTGGATTCACTACAAGTACTGCTCCGATTGGCGATAATTTTGACATTGACTTCGTAGCTCATGAAATGGGACATCAATTCGGAGGTAACCACACTTTCTCAAACAATAACGAAGGTGCGGGCGTGAATGTTGAAGTTGGCTCCGGAGTAACCGTTATGGGTTATGCAGGAATTACACCTTATGATACACACTTACATTCTATTGACGTATTTCATGCTGCCAATATCAATCAGATCCAGAACAACATGTTGACAAAAACATGTCCTACGGAAACCATCTTAACACATGGTGCGCCGGTAGTGAACGCAGGATTAAATTATACGATTCCAAAAAGCACTCCTTTCATCCTGACAGGTTCTGCTACAGACCCTAACGGTGATGCTTTAAACTACGTTTGGGAGCAAAACGACGATGGTGCCGGACAAACCGGTGCAAATAGTGGCGCACGTGCCAACAAACCAACTGGTCCTAACTGGGTAAACTACATTCCAAGCGTAGCGCCATCAAGATACTTCCCTAAATTGACTTCAGTGATTGCTAACTCAGCTACTACTGCCGGTTTAGATGTTGTTGCTGAAGCATTAAGCTCTGTGGCGAGAACATTGACTTTCAGATTGACAGCAAGAGACAATAATATTTTAGGAGGTCAAACAGGATACGACGACATGATCGTTACCGTTAATGCTACAGCCGGTCCATTTACAGTACTAACTCCAAATACAGCGGTATCATGGCAAACAGGTACCAACCAAACGGTTACTTGGGATGTATCAGGAACTACTGCAAATAATGTGAATGCTGCTTATGTAGACATATTCCTATCTACGGACGGAGGAAATACTTATCCAATCCTTTTGGCTCACAAAGTTCCAAATGACGGATCAGAGACGATTACGGTTCCGAATAACGTGGGATCAACAAACCGAATCATGATTAAAGGAAACAACCATATTTTCTTTGACATTTCAAATACAAACTTTACCATTACAGCTCCGTCATCGACTTTTGCAGTTGGTTACAACGGTGTTGCCGGTGAGCAATTTAAATCGGCTTGTCAGGGTGCAAACGTTTCCTATACTATCGACTATAAAGCGTTAGGCGGTTTCGCGGGCACAACAACCTTTAGTGCAGCCGGAAACCCTGCCGGATCTACAGTAGCATTCTCACCTACTTCAATGAGCAACACTAACGGATCTGTTACAATGACCATAAGCAATACTGCGGGAAGTACTGCAGGAATTTACAATATTATTGTTACGGCAACTTCCGGGGCCACTACAAAAACAGTTCCTTACTATTTTGAATTGTTCAATTCAAGTTTCGCAGCGATGACTTTGTCAACACCGGCTAATTTAGCTGTAGGTCAGGGAACGTCAGTGAATTTAACATGGGTAGCAAATGCCAATGCATCTTCTTATGATGTTCAGGTAGCGACAGATGCCGGTTTCACAAACATCATCAGCTCAGGAAATACCGCTGCAACAAATTATACTGTTTCAGGATTGGCGCAGGCCACTGATTATTTCTGGAGAGTTTTACCTAAAAACGTTTCTTGTAGCGGAACTTACAGCGCGGCTTACACATTTAAAACAGGGGTAATTAACTGCGCGAATTCCTCTTCAACAAACGTCCCTTTAACTATTGCTACTACGGCAAACGTTACAATCAATTCTACATTGAACATCCCGGCAGGAGGAACAATTGACGATGTAAATATTACAATGAATGTTACGCATACATGGATCAACGATTTAACAGCTACATTAATCAGCCCTACAGGAACTCAGGTGCAGTTGTTTGTTCAACCATGTACTAGTGATGATATCCAAAACGTTACTGCTACTTTCGATGATGCAGGTTCAAATGTTGTTTGCGGCACGAATCCCGGCATTTCCGGAACAGTGAAGCCAACGCAATTATTATCGGCCTTCAACGGACAAAATTCAACAGGAACCTGGACATTGCGAATCTTTGACGGGTTCAATCAGGATGGTGGACAGCTAAACAGCTGGAGTTTAAATATCTGTACGGTTCAAACGGCGGGTGTTGCGGAAAACAGCCTTAAAGATTTTTCAGTATACCCGAATCCGAACAACGGTAATTTCACAGTTCATTTTGAATCTAATACCGGGAATGATATTAAAATCAATGTTCACGATGTCAGCGGAAGGATGATTTTCGATAAATCCTACCAAAACACTGGTACTTTTAACCAAGTATTACAATTAAACAATGCACAAAGCGGCGTTTATTTGGTTACCGTTATTGATGGTGAAAGCAAAACCACGAAACGAATTATCATAAAATAATAAGAATAAAACAATCAAAAAGCGTCCCTAGGGACGCTTTTTTTATTTATTTATTGAAAAAATAAGAAAAAAAAAGTATTTTTGACAAAACTAACTTTTATAGAATATGAAAAAAACATTACTATTAGCCATTGCTGCTTTTGCTATATCTACGGGATATGCTCAAAGCGACAAGTTCTGGTCAGCCCACAAGGGAGAAAGTAGTAAGCTAACGACCGACAAGTCAGTAGCCCGACTTTCATTCCCTAAGCAATTTGATTTGTATGAATTGAATCTTCAGAACATTAAACAAACCTTACTTGCCACTCAAAACAGGGTTCCTGGTCAGAAAGTAATCATTACTTTACCAAACACTGAGGGGAAATTAGAGCAATTTGAAATGTTTGAAGCATCAAACTTCGAAGCAGATTTACAGGCACAGTTCCCAGAAATCAGAGCGTATTCAGGACAAGGTATAACCGATAAATACGCTACTTTAAAATTAAGTATCTCTCCTCAGGGAATTCAGACAATGGTTTTCAGAACAGACAAACCTAATGAGTTTATGGAGCCTTACTCTCAGGATCACAGAGTATATGCTGTTTTCAAATCACAGAGAGAAAAGGGAAAATTACCTTGGAGATGTTCTACAAAAGATGCTGAAATGTTCGACGGCATTTCCGGGAAAGTAAAAGATTTTAACGGAAAATTTAGTGATGGCACAATGAGAACGATGCGTTTGGCACAGTCCGTAACTGCAGAATACTCTAACTACTTCGGCGCAACAAGTGCTGCACAGGTAGGCTTGGTTTTAACAGCTATCAACAATACCTTAACACGTTGTAACGGTGTGTACGAAAAAGATTTAGGATTACACCTAAACCTGGTAGCACAGTCAACTAACGTAATTTACTATAATGCTGCAACTGACCCTTATTCTGACGCTGCTGCCGGATCAGGAGGAGCCTGGAATGCAGAGTTACAAAATACTTTAAGCTCAAGTTTAACAGGTCCTGCAACTTCTTTAGCTGCCAACAATGCTGCTTACGATATCGGTCACTTATTCGGTGCATCCGGAGGTGGAGGAAATGCAGGCTGTATCGGTTGTGTTTGTGATAACGATACCGCAAGTACTTCCGACACAGAGAAAGGAAGTGGATTTACTTCTCCGGCAGACGGAATTCCTTCAGGAGACAACTTTGACATTGACTATGTAGTTCACGAAGTAGGACACCAATTAGGAGGAAACCACACGTTCTCTATGAATAACGAAGGCACAGGTGTTAACATGGAGGTAGGTTCCGGTATAACTATTATGGGTTATGCAGGTATTACTGCTCAGGACGTTGCGCCGCACTCTATTGACATCTATCATGCTTCATCAATCGCTCAGATCCAGACGAATTTAACTGGAAAAACATGTCCGGTTTCAACAAATATCACTGCCAATAACGCTACTCCGGTAGTAAACGCTGGAGCAGATTATACAATTCCAATAAGCACACCATTCATGTTAACCGGATCAGCTACCGATGCCAATGCAGGTGATGCGCTTACATACAGCTGGGAGCAATATGACAATGCTTCTGCTGCACAAACAGGAGCAAACAGTGCCGCTTCTGCAACAAAAGCAACCGGACCGAACTGGAGAAACTACGCTCAGTCAGCTTCTCCAATACGTTATTTCCCTACATTGAGTTCTGTTTTAAACGGATCGACTACAACTGCAGGAACTGACATCACCGTGGAAGCATTAAGCTCTGTGGCAAGAACATTAAACTTCAGATTAACAGTTAGAGACAATGCGGCTTTCAGTTCATCAGTACCGGTAAAAGTTGCACAGACTAATTTTGACAATATGGTTGTAACTGTAGATGCAACAAGAGGTCCGCTTACAGTAACTTCACAAAATACAGCTGGTATTTCATGGAACCTTGGGTCAACGCAAACTATTACATGGAACGTAAACAATACGAATACAAGTGCAGGTGGAGCTAACGTAGATATCTTATTATCTACTGATGGTGGTTTAACATACCCAACTGTATTAGTGGCAGGTACACCGAACGACGGTTCGCAGACTATTACAGCGCCAATGGTTGCTGCACAGCAATGTAGAGTTATGGTTAAAGCATCCGGAAACATTTTCTTCAATGTTAACACACAAACCTTCGCACTGGGATATACGGTTACTACAACATGTAACACTTATACCAACAGCACACCGCTTGCAATTCCTGACGGAGTAGCAGCAAATTCCCCTGGAGCAGTTGTTAGTAATACTATCAGCGTACCGGATACAGGAAATATTTCTGACGTAAACATCGGATTAAATGTTACGCACACTTGGCCAAACGACTTAGTAGTAGCTATCAATCACCCAGATGCAACTCAGGTACCTGTATGGAACAGAGCTTGTGCGGGTAATGACAACTTCAATGTTACTATGAGTGATGGCTCGCCTGCTTTCACATGTGTGGCTAATATGACGGGAACATTCGCTCCTTCTTCACCTTTATCACCATACAACGGCAGACCGGCTAATGGCACATGGACGTTATTAACAGCGGATTACTACAATGCAGATACAGGACAAATCAACTCTTGGTTCGTGAATGTTTGTACGCAGACATTTACATTAACTTCAGAAAGCTTTGGTTTAGAGAACTTTACATTGTATCCTAACCCGAACAATGGTAATTTCAATGTTCAGTTTACTTCAAACACAGGAAATGAGGTTAAAGTTGACGTACACGATATGAGAGGAAGACTTGTATTTGAGAAAAATTATCAAAATTCAGGACTGTTCAACCAAAACATTCAGTTAAATAATGTTCAGACAGGCATTTATATGGTGACTGTTCAGGATGGTGACAGAAAAGAAGTTAAGAAAATTTCTATAAAATAATTAGGAATAATGCAAAAAAAGGGCGCCAAAATTGGCGCCCTTTTTTATTTAATCTCTTGAAATTTGGTTTTTTATAAAAAAACTCTAAATTTGACGCAAACTTAACAAAAAACCAACATGAAGAAAAATCTACTATTAGCCATTGCTGCTTTTGCAATATCTACGGGATATGCTCAAAGCGACAAGCTATGGTCAGCCTACAAGGGAGAAAGTAGTAAGCTAACGACCGACAAATCAGTAGCCCGACTTTCATTCCCAAAGCAGTTTGATTTATACGAACTGAATCTTGAAAACATCAAACAAACATTGCTTGCTACCCAAAACAGGGTTCCGGGTCAGAAAGTAATCATTACTTTACCAAACACTGATGGGAAATTAGAGCAGTTTGAAATGTTTGAAGCATCAAACTTCGAAGCGGATTTACAGGCACAGTTCCCGGAAATCAGAGCGTATTCAGGAAAAGGTATTACCGATAAATACGCTACTTTAAAATTAAGTATCTCTCCTCAGGGTATCCAGACAATGGTTTTCAGAACAGACAAACCTAATGAATTTATGGAGCCTTATTCTCAGGATCACAGAGTATATGCTGTTTACAAATCACAGAGAGAAAAAGGAAAATTACCTTGGACATGTTCTACAAAAGACGCTGAAATGTTCGACGGAATTTCCGGAAAAATACAAAATACCGGTAAATTCAATGACGGTAAATTAAGAACCATGCGTTTAGCGCAATCCGTTACTGCAGAATATTCTAACTATTTCGGGGCAACGAGTTCAGCACAGGTAGCATTGGTTTTAACAGCTATCAACAATACCTTAACACGTTGTAACGGTGTGTACGAAAAAGATTTAGGATTACACCTAAACCTGGTAGCACAGTCAACTAACGTAATTTACTATAATGCTGCAACTGACCCTTATTCTGACGCTGCTGCCGGATCAGGAGGAGCCTGGAATGCAGAGTTACAAAATACTTTAAGCTCAAGCTTAACAGGTCCTGCGACTTCTTTAGCGGCAAATAATGCTGCTTATGATATCGGTCACTTATTCGGTGCATCCGGAGGTGGAGGAAATGCAGGTTGTATCGGTTGTGTTTGTACTAACGACACAGCGAGCACTACTGATAAGAATAAAGGAAGCGGATATACTTCTCCCGGAGACGGAATCCCAATGGGCGATAACTTCGATATTGACTACGTAGTTCACGAAGTTGGACACCAATTAGGAGGAAACCATACTTTCTCACATTCCAGTGAAGGTTCAGGTGTAAATATGGAAGTAGGTTCAGGTGTAACCATCATGGGTTATGCAGGTATTACAAGTTATGATTTTGTACCGCATTCAATTGACACTTACCATGCTGCTTCAATCGCTCAGATTCAGGCTAATTTAACAACCAAAACTTGTCCGGTTTCAACTAACATCACTGCTAACAATGCTACACCGGTTGTAAATGCAGGAACAGATTATACAATTCCAAAAAGTACACCGTTCATCTTAACCGGATCTGCTACAGATGCAAATGCAGGTGATGCGCTTACTTACCAATGGGAACAATACGATGATGTTTCCGGTCAGACAGGTGCTAACAGTGGTGCTTCGGCTACAAAAGCTTCAGGACCAAACTGGAGATCTTTTGCTCCGACTGCTTCCCCTGTGAGATACTTACCGACAATGTCAACGGTTATGGCTGGTTTAACAGCAACTCCGGGACTTGAAGTTGCTTCAGAAGCATTAAGCTCTGTTGCCAGAACATTAAACTTCAGATTAACTGTTAGAGACAATGCTGCTTTCAGCTCATCAGCACCGGTAAAAGTGGCTCAGACAAATTTTGACAACATGGTAATTACTGTAGATGCTACAAGAGGTCCACTTACAGTAACATCTCAAAATACAGACGGTATTTCATGGAATCAAAACTCTACGCAGACTATCACATGGAATGTAAACAATACAAATACAAGTACAGGCGGTGCGAATGTGGACATCTTATTATCAACAGATAATGGTGCTACTTTCTCAACTGTATTAGTTGCCAATACTCCAAATGACGGTTCTCAGACAATTACTGTTCCGAACATTGCTGCTCCTTACTGTAGAATTATGGTTAAGGCTTCAGGAAGTATCTTCTTCAACGTTAACGTTAAGAACATCGCTATCGGTTATACTGTAACTACTACAACAACCTGTACAGATTACACAAGAACTTTCAGCCCGGCGCAGGCTATGGCTACAGGTTGGACAGGATATACAATTCCTGCAATCACAGACAGCTACACTATCTCTGATGCTAACTTCAAAGTGGTTTGTACTGCTGCAAGAACAAATCAGGTATCTTTCGGTTTAGTAAAACCAGGATCAGGTGTGGTTGACGTACCTGTGTTTGATGGTCCTTCTTCCGGATGTGGTAACGCAGTAGCTAACTTAAACGTAGTATTTGACGATGAAGGTGCTGCTTTCAGCTGTGCGAACACCAATTCCGGAGCTTCTTATATTCCTGCCAGCGCCTTATCAGGTTTAGACGGAATGAACTCTGCAGGAACTTGGAGACTTGCTGCAAAAAGTACGAATACTGCCAATACTATCTCAAGCTGTACGCTTACATTATGTCACACAGACACTGTAGTTACACTTACATCAGATACTTTCGGCTTACAGGATTTCGCAATCTATCCTAACCCGAACAACGGTAACTTCAATGTTCAGTTTACTTCTACTACAGGAAACCAGATTAAAGTCGGTATCCATGATATGAGAGGTCGTTTAGTATTCGAAAACGAATACCAAAACACCGGGACATTCAACCAGAACTTACAGTTGAACGGTGTTCAGTCCGGAATTTACATGGTAACTGTTCAGGATGGTGAGCGTAAAGAAGTGAAGAAAATCGTTATCGAATAAGCAACTTCTTTTCAAAATAAATAAAAGCGTTCGCCAAGGTGAACGCTTTTTTTATGCCTATACGTTTCCTAGGCTTCTAAGTTTTCTTTTCTGCAAAAGCGCTTATTTTCAAGCAGAAAGAAAGAACAATTGCAGTACTGCCAACAGCAAATAAAAAAGTCCCGACATAAACATCGGGACTTTAAATATCTTTAAAAGCAATACCTTAAAACCAAGGACGCTTATTCATCTGATAGGTTTGGTAAAACTCTTCATCCGACTTGGTTAAGTAGATAATACCTTCGATAAAACCCAGTATACTTCCTACGCCACAGGTAACTACTGTGATTAATATCTGCAGTAAGCCTTCTTTGGTATAACCTAAAATGAATTTATGAATCCCTAAGCCTCCGAATATAATGCCCATTACTCCGGCCAGTACTTTTTTATTGTCTTCTCTGGGCAGTTGTGGCTGATTCCAGTCTTCTCTTGGTGATGATGTTACTTCCATATTGTATTTATAGTTTAGAATTATTAATATACGTTTGTTCCGATTTCGTCAATCTCATCCTCCGTGTATTTCGGGTCGTGTCCATACTGGTTTCTGCCGCGGTTGCCTTCTGTGCAAAGCAGCACCAACAGCCAGATAGGTCCCACTATCGGGATGAATCTTACGAACCAGTACCAGCCACTTTTCCCGATGTCGTGCAGGCGGCGCACAATAAGGGCAAACCCCGGGATAAGAATAAGCACACCGTAGATTACCATCAATACCCAAAAGGCAACAGCTGCCGTCGGGCTGACTTCCTCCATAAGCACCGCAGGGAATAACAACAGAATGAAAATAATGATATTCGATAAAACGAAGTACCAATACTCACTTCTTCTGGCTCTTCCAGTGAAATTAGCATAATTTTCAAACACTGTTTTTTTGTAATAGTCAATCATATTTTGGCTGTATTTAATTCGTTCTTTTGCTTCCGGAATTTTCGAAAAGCTGTAAAATTACAGAAAAGCTTTATCTTTTGGCTCCCAAAGCTCAATTTTATTTCCTTCGGGATCGAGGATCCACCCGAATTTACCGTAATCATAGGATTCCATATCCCCTACTACTGTTACGCCTTCCTCTTTTAGTACTTCCAGCAGTGCTTCCAGATTGTCCACCCGGAAATTCATCATGAATTGTTTTTGACTGGGTTCGAAATACGTGCTGTCTACAGGAAACGGTGACCATTGTGTAGAGCAGTCGTTCCCGTCTTTGTCTTTCCACCAGAAGGTCCAGCCGTATTGGTCTACGGGAATGCCCAGGCGGTTTTTGTACCATTCTCTTGTGGCGCCGGGATCTTCGCATTTGAAGAAGAAACCTCCCAGCCCCGTAACGCGTTTGATGTCTTTATTGCTCATTTGGTTTTGTTTTAAAAAAGATAGTAGTGGCAAGCAGCAATAAGATGCCTTCTGCCGTAAAGAAGAACAAGTGGCTGAAAAATGCTTTGGCAATATAACTGCAGCCCATACCGAAGATAATCAGTCCCACAGCCAGCAGCAATCCCTGCATCCGTGCCGCATGGTTCCCGTCGCGAATAGGCTTGGCGATATACATCATCCAGAACCCGGAAAGCAGCATCATAATTGAGGAATAGAGCCAGATCATCTGCATGCCCTGTGCCGCGGGCTCCTGGATTTCTCCTTTGGCCACATGTTCCAGAACGGCGGGATATCCTAAAAAAGCGTGGGGAATAAACTGCAGGCAGGTAAGCACGCCCACAAAAGCGGTAATGTAATAGGCCACTTTGTTCATACAGGTTGTTTTTGGTTTGTTAAATATAGTATAATATTTTTTTAGATGGAAATACAAATACCTTCTATAGCTTAATTTACAGAAAAAAAACGATAGCGCGGATTTGCACCCGAGGCTTTAGCCGAACTGACGAAGTAATCCGTGCCCGCAATCAGCATCAAAACAAATCTAATAAAATAACTTCCGGATTATCCGGAACACAGTCTCTTCACAGCCAAAAATAAATCTTCAGGACAGCAGCCAGCACCAGCTTGCTTCTGCTGTAGCAAATCGTTCTTCGGCTCAGGCGCTTCAGATGGGTGCGGATGGAAAGGTTTTTACGCTCAATATGATTAATCCCATAACGTTTGGTCTTATGGATACTTTCATCAATAAGGTACCGGTATTGCTTCAGCTTATCGGTATAAACAGCGAGAGGTTTAGCCAATTTCACGGTATTCAGGACAACATTCAAAGTACTATTGGTCCTGCGTCCAACATGGAAACTGATTACTTTCCTTGTTTCCCGCTCTAAGGCATATACTATCCATATCAGCCTGTCTTTGCTTTTTACATAGCTTCGCATCTCATCCACTTCATAAATTTTGGGCATAGGGATCACAGGTGGCCTGATACTTTTTGCAATAGCGATAATTCTCCTTAATAGCGTAGTGGTGGATATTCTTAAAATCCTTGCTGTGCTCCTGATCCCTAAACCTTCTTTGGTGAATTGAACAATGCTCTTATCGATATCTGATTTATAGGCATTATAAGAATAGTGTTCTTGTTACCTTCTATTACATTTACTGCACTTATAACGTTGATTTCCGGTGGATTGAAAACCATTCTTTACACATTTCCCCTCACAAAACTTACATTTCATTATTATAACCTAATTTGATACACGAAGTTATAATAAAAGTTATTTTAGCTCTTCAAAGGATTCTAAAATGAAAGAGGTAACCAAATGGCTACCTCTTTCACACTCTAAATTATTTAAACATGTATTGTTTTTCAGGCATTTATAAGCACAATTTCTTAAAACACCTAATCTGATACATTACCCTTTCACACTCTAAATTATTTAAACATGTATTGTTTTTCAGGCATTTATAAGCAC
>NZ_CAMLMK010000041.1 GCF_946481155.1 uncultured Flavobacterium sp. | reverse complement strand
AAAGCTCTGGTTCATCGTTGCGGAATTGTTCCAACGCCAGGCCATAATGTATTGTCTTTACCAGCTCTTCCGGAATTCCGAATAAGGCAGCAGACACTTTTCCCGCATAGGACGTTGGTGCAATGTACGCTTGCGCTTTACGAACCGCCAAAGTTTCAAACCAGTGATTTTTCCATTTCTGCTTTCTTTTTTCGAGGTAACAGAAATAGGTATCGCTGCCATGAAAGCGGATTACCAATGGCACCCTGAGTTTCATGAATGCAGTGATTCCAGTCCAGTCGGGAGCCTCAATCAATTGAATTCCCTCTTTCAGGATCACTTCATTTACATACTTTTGAATATGTTTTCTATAAAAATACCATTTCCCAAAAGGATAGGTTTTGTTTTCGATAAGATGAAAGGTAATGCCGGCTTCCTTGAATATTTGGGCTTCTTTCTGCCCATAGACAAAAACGGTAACTGCAATACCCTTCTCTACCAGAGCAGTCACCAGGTTTTTTATACTCGTCCCGATTCCGGCAGCGTGCTGAATACGGGCATGAGGATATTCGGGCGTGAGGAAAGCAATATGCATTACAATAATTTATTTGACAAATATCATTAAAAATACCGAAAATACACTTCCCGGACAGACTCTTACGATAAATTATACCGATTTTACTATTGTTTTTTCAGAAGTTGGTCGATACCGTCCCAAATTTTCTCCGAAGCTTGTGTAGGTTTAGGTCCTGCAATAATTTCAAACCATTTTTTCCCTTCCGAAACATTGGAATCCGTACCGTCTAAAATTCCTTTTACGGTGGCCGTCAGATTCTTTTTATCAAAGGACCAAAGCGCTGCCTTTTTCGAAGGCATGGAACGGAAATGGATATAATGGTAATTTTGACCAATATCGCGGATACCTTTTCGCAATTGGGGCTGTTCATAATCAAAAAACAGGCAGGATTTGTTGTGTGCTACAAAATCGAAAACCATAGATGACGCGACATTTCCAACAAACTCGGTGTGCTCACATATATTGGACTGCAGTGCAAAATCTTCCTTTGTAGGCATAATTTCATTCCAGCTTGTTCCCACAGGGCGCCATAACGGATCAATAGACACGATTACGTCTTTATATTCTTCTAAAATCGCGTCATAACGATCTGTAAAATCTACAGGGCATTTACGGTAGATCATTCCCAAATTATAGCCTTGCGTATTCAATTCCCGTATAGATTTTGCTAAATCCTCCACATAATACTGATCCAGCGGTGAGGTAACGATATCATCCCCTGAATAACAGATGTATCTTTTTTGTATATCAAGGTTATGCTTTTCAAAAAAGGCTTCCCTGGACTGCAATAAAGAAGTATCAAAATGACTTTCGAACTGCGGTGTTCCCGAAACAAATACATTTTCAGGCGCTACATAGGGGCAATACATCAACAGTTCTTTTTTCATGTGGTCGCTCCAGACGAAATAATAATCGGTTTCCACTAAAGTAGTTGCCTTAGGTAAATTATCCCATGAAAATATAAACGTAGCCGTTGGAATACCTAAATCCTGGGCAGCTAAAATTGGTGCTATCGCCTGTGTTGGACGTTGATTGGTGCAAAAAATAAAATCCGGGCGGTGTTCCTCCAGCTGTTTTTTGCAATAGGCATATTTAGCAGTGGAACGTTCTAGTTTTTTGATTTTATCCCTTACAAACTTTATTCCTTTTTCATTGGAACATAAAGCTACCAAAACATCAACCATAACACTCTTCAAGGCATTTTTGAGTCCTTTATAAGATTGTGGGAAATTATACGTATTGTAAACTGTTTCCTTGAATTTCTTATCAAATACGTTTAACTCAATACGTTTTCGCGCTCTGGTATAAACGGTTGTCATGGGATGAATACCCTGGTTTTCAATCTTTACTTCCGGAAACCCGATTTCTTTTTCGATGGAAAACGGGGTATTATTCCAATATGTAATATCGTAACCTTTGGCTTCTCCTATTTCCCTGAAACGGGTAAATGCAAAATTGCGCAATCCTACCCCATCGGGTAAGAAGATAAATATTTTTTTACTCATAAAAAGATAAATGGATTATACCTTTTTGTATTTCAGTTTATCACGCTGAACCTGCTCAATTGGAAGGATATCCTGTTTCTTGAATTGAAGCGCTTTGTGTACTGCCTTTAAGTCACGCGCCAGTTTTCGCATTCCTTCAGGCTCCAGAGAAGCGGCGTGATCCGTTCCTTTCCAGGTTCTGTCGATAGTATAATGACGCTCTATGATATTAGCACCTAAAGTATAGGCAGCAATGTCTACGGCTATTCCTAAGTGATGGCCGGAGAAACCGATATGTTTCACTTTGTCGCCGTATTTTTCAATCAGAAGGTTGATATCCAATAGGCAAACATCTTCAAAAGGAACCGGATAACCTGAAGTACAGTTGTAAAGCACTAAATCTTTATTACGCCCTTTTTCGGTAAAATAATTCACTAAAATGTCGGTCTCGTCTTTGGTTGTCATCCCTGTTGAAATATGGATTTCACCTTTGTAATTATCACACAACCAGCCTAGCATTTCAAAATTATTGTTGCAGGCCGAAGGGATTTTAATAAATTCCGGATTCAATGAAGCTATTTCTTTAGCAGAAGTAGTATCCCAAACTGAAGTCGAATACACGATACCGATTTCATCACAATATGCTTTTAATTGCGCATGTTGGTCAACGTCAAATTCCAGGTATTCGCGGTGCGCTCCATAAGTATCGCCGTAAGAATTGGCCGGATTTGGATGGGGTGCATTGTATTGCTCTTCCGTTAAAAGCTCTTTATTGTTTCTCTTTTGAAATTTTACGGCATCTGCATTACAAAATATCTTGGCAATCTTAATTAACTCTTTTGCAATTTCCATATCGCCCTTGTGATTACATCCAATTTCAGCAATCACATAAGGTTGTTTATAGGTGTTCATATCGTTTATTGTACTTAATTATAATTTCACAAACTTCTCTGATGGCGCCATTGCCCGATTCTTTGGACAGAATAAAATCAGCATGCCCTTTAACGACATCCATACTATTGGCCGGTACGAAGGACCAGCCGGCTGCACAAATGTTAGCCAAATCGTTTACATCGTCACCAACATAAGCTAAGGCGCCAAAGCTACTATTTTTCTCCTGAACAAAATGGGCTAATAAAGAAAATTTATCCTTAACACCTAAAAATACGTTTTCAATTTGCAGTTTTTTCATACGTGCGGCCACAAGTGGTGAATTTTCTGAGGTAATTACCACAACCTGAACATTATGCTGTCTCAGAATTTCCAATCCCATGCCATCGCGCATGTCAAATTTTTTGGCCAGTTCCCCATTGGCATCATAATAAATGCCTCCATCGGTAAATACGCCATCAACATCCAGCATTAGATAATCGATACGTTGTAAGCTTTTCTGGCTCTTAAGGCGTTCCGCGAGAAGATTTTCTATTATAGACCAATCGGATAGACTGTCTATTTCCATTAAAGTATCTTCCGGCATTTCCACGAGACCAATGTTGCTGCTTATTCTGTTACGGGTTTGCTGAAAAGCGGCTTTCGTTGTCGCATAAACAGCTCCATTTTCAATTAACAGACCTTCAAAATCCTGTCGTCGCGGTCTTTTAAAAACATCATAATTTTGAGGCTCTCCTTTGGCATTCCAGGTAAAACGATGCGTCTTCACTACACTTAAAGCCGAATCATGGGACTCCTCGGTTATCTTTTTTATCACATTATTGATATCCGCTGCTCTTGTTAAGGGCGAAGTAGCCTGTAATAAGCATAAGATCGAAAAATCGTAATTGATTTTTTCTGCAAACTCAATCATGGCACTTTCGGTAGAAGCGGTGTCGTTTGCATTTTCATCATTCCGCAATAAAGCTTTTACTTTTGAGGTCCAATGATATTCTCTTGTTACATATTCTATGATTTCCGTATCATCCGTAAAGACATATACTTCATCTAAATCAGAAAATACTGCCTCTCCAAGTACCCAGGCAAAAAGCGGACGTCCCACCATTTTCTTTTTATTCTTTCCCGGAATTCCTTTGGATCCCTTACGCAACGGGATAATACCTATTTTTTTCAACATATAAATCATCGCTTTTTACTACATTCAAAAATAGCTTTTAAATTTAAAAAAACCGTTTTTGTGAAGATAAAGTTTATCTTAGCTACGCTTTTTAAATTACGAGAATCTCAATTACAGTAGACTAAATGAAAGTAACTATTCGACAATTTCTTAATAAAATCACTTCCGTTAAAAGCTTTGCTGCTTTATCACTCTTTATCACTCTTGTTTACTTTTTTTTAAAAACGCATCTTTTCATATCCACAAGTGGTCCGATTGGAGATGAAACCTGTTTTCTGGAATCGTTTGACGCTATATCCCGCAATGGATTATATCATGAATTATGCCGAGGAAAAATTTCCCCTTTATTTTCTGTTTTAGGTGTTTTCTTTAATTTTTTTATTGATAATCCGCTCTATGCTTTCCGAACCATCTCCTTGTTGTCAACCCTGGCAACGATACTATTGGTCCTCTACTTTGCCAGAAAAAAACTCAATCTTTCAGGAATTTATTTTTTTTCCGCTTTGATATTTATGCTATCCTTTCTGGGTTTCCGTATTTACTGGCAAGGAATTAACGATTCGCTTTTTCATTTACTGATCGCCTGTAGTTTTTTTGTGCTTTATAATATTCATTTCAAAAAAAGAACTACACTCAATCTGATTTATTTAGGAATTATTATTGGTTTGCTTTTTGGCACACGACTACTGGCTTTCCTTGTAGTTCCATGCTACATATTTTTTATATGGAAGCCTTTTAAAAATATTCTAATAACTGCTATTCCGGGATTGCTATTGGGATTGCTTTTCCACCTGCCTTCCCTACTTTGTGGCAATGGCATTTCAGAACAGGACAAAGAGCCTAAAAATGGATTGAAATGGTCGCAGAAAAATTACCTTTCACAAGTATTAATTTATGAAAACAAACTCGAAGACGGAAAAAGGGTTACTTGGGAAGAACTTCAAGCTTATATTGATGAAAATGGAGATGAAAATCTGCCTAAAACATTTTTTAAGACAATTACCTTTAATCCTAAAATAACCGCTTATTCTTTTGTGAAAAATTTTTACAATTCGATAACTGCTATCTATTTCTGTTTCTTTGGAATCGGGATTGTGTTTTTGATTTATTTCTTTTATATCGGACTGAAAAACTATTCGAGACTCTCCGAAAAATTCAAATTTTCATCCAAATTAATTAATGCATTTTGGCTGCATACCCTCTTTATTTCCTTCGTTTCCTTTACGATGATAGAGGCCCGATGGTACACTTCCTTTATTTATTTGGGAATACTTGTTTTTCATCAGCTATCCCAATACTACGGAACATACGAAGAAACAAAAAGACAGCTTTTTTTGAAGATCAACTTTGCCATCCTAACGCTTTTCCAATTGCAGTTCATTCTGTTGGATCATAATTTCCTCTCGGCAATTTTACGGGAAAACTTAAAAAATATACTCCATTAAATTTTAAGCCTGTCGACATCAGCATATTTCTGAAGCACTTTAGCCTGAACGGCCGAATAACTCAAATCCTTAATGATATTTTCATTGAATTTTTGCGCTACGGTAAAATCAATGTGGCTCAGGACGGTTTCAATATGCTTCTTGATTTCTGAAATATCTTCGCAATCTTCGATTAGGAGTCCGTTTAGCCCATTAACAATAATTTCTTCCGTCACGTTTCCCGGGTTGGACTGAATCGGAAAAACGTTCATACAAATGGCTTCCAGCAGTGTATTGGGAATACCATCTGAATTACTGTTTCCGATATAAATACGTGAAGCTCCCATTAATTTCAAAACTTCCTCATGTGTCATTTTTCCGTGCAATTGAAAATTATTCCATTGCTTAAGCGGTGATGTTTTTAAAAATTTATAGACAGGTGAATCTGCTCCAAAAACTACAACGGTGTAATCACGTAACTCTGTTTTCAGCTTTTCGACAGCTTTTAGGACAGGTATTGCTCTTCCGGAACGTCCCTGAAAACCTTTAATAAGTATTGTTTTTCGCTTTTCAAGAGGCAGGGCATAATCTTCCATCGTCTCCAAATGAAATCCGCCGCCGCCCGGATAAACTCCCAAAAATTCTCCTGTAAACCCATATTTTTTGGCGATTTGATAATCGCGTTGGCAATCCGTGAAAAGATAATTCACTCTTGGCAACACTCTTTGGATATCTTTTAAATGATTTGCCTCATGCTGAAAATAGAACAGGTCCGATCCCCACGAAGAGTAAATCCATTTCATATCCGTATATTTTTCCATTACGGAAATGATCGGACTGCAGGAGACATATAATGCAAAACTATGCACCGCATCTGGCTTTATTTCCAGCAAATGCTGTTCAAATATTTTAGCGGCGTTGTGCTCGTTAATTTTTTGGATTAATTTATACAGCTGTGGCAACTTATTTTTTATGAAGTAACGTCCCGGGTAGTTGTATTTCAGTTTCCACCCCGTAATCTGACGGATCCAGTCTATCCTGGAAACTTTCTGCCCGCCATCCTTAATATCAAACCAATACACTTCATGCCCGGCATCCTTTAACTGATTGGCCCAGCGAAAAAAATGTAATGAAGGCATCGAGACCATTAGGATTCGCATTACTTTTTTATTTTTAAAGTTACAATTTGTTGGTCTTGCAGAAACTCGACTTCATAAGGATTGTTTCGGAATCTGGAAATGACAGCCATCAAAACTTTGTTATTTACGGTTTCCATCGGATAGAATTTAAGATGCTTCTTACCCATAAAAGCCTTAAGACGATTCTTAAAATCATTTTCGAGAGGATGGGAAATGAATTTTACCGAAAGTATACAATCGCGAAAATTATCTAATGCACCCTCCAGAAAAGCATCTACTTCGTTAATTTCATTGGTAATTTCGATTTGCTTTTGAGGCTGCTGCAGCTGAGTGTATTCTTCCGCCAGAGGCTGAATGCCATATCCAAAAAAAAGATTGGCTTTCACAATGTCATTTCCTTTAGTCTGGCTTAGGTATTTGTGATTGATTTGTTCGAGTCCGCTATGAAAAGGCTCTTTACTGTCTTTGCTTCTGTATGTTTTCGGGTGCCATTGATGTAGCATCAGGACTTCAGTATCGTAAAATGCAACCGAATGGCCTGCATTATTTAGTCGGACATGAACATCGGTATCTTCTGCTCCCCATCCGTGATAAAATTCATCGTAACCGTTAATTTTTCGCAGCAAATCAGTAGGATATAGTGTCATTCCTGTAGCCTCGCGGGTAGAAAGGAACGCTATAGGATAGTCCTGAAATGCTTTCTGTTGCGAAGACGCTTCCTGGCTTAAAAAACCAACCTGGAAATAAACCGGCTTAGCTGTCTCTTTTAGTTGCTGCAATGTCCCGACAAAATCTGCACGGAACATCATATCAATATCGCCAACGAAAAAATATGGTGTATCACATTGTTGCAATACGATATTAATTGCCCTGCTCTTATTCCAAAGCTGTGCGGAAACAGGACATTCGATGTATGCCAGATAGGAGTATTGCGGTACCAGATCCTTTATAGCATTGGTATGCAATTCGTCGCTTCCGTAATTCACCAAAAAAACTTTAAACCCTTTGTCTGATTGTAATGACAAGGAATCCAGGCAGCGTCTGACTATTTCAATGGAACGGTTGCGATATGTAAAGACAATCGAAATCAATTTATATAATTTTTTATCTGATGCGGACTCAATCCTTTTCGTTTCAAAAGAAATCGGTAAAAGTTCTTAAAAAGAAACAGTTTTTTGAATAACTGTTCCGAAACATAATAGTCGAACGGATTTCTTCGTAATACTGCAACGGCACTGTAATCCGTGTCTTTTTTGGATTTATGTGAAAGTTCCTGAAATTGCTCTTCCATCCAAGGTTCTGCATGATTTCCCAGATGGTACGCATAATTATCATAAGTAGACAAACGATAACCTCCCATTCTTAAGACCGGTTCATCGGTATATAAAAACTCACTGTCCCCGCCTAATTGATATTTACTACCCCTTTTTGGCAATTGACTAAACACTTCTCTTTTATAGGTTGCCGCAAAATGCGAACATCCCAGAACGGCTATTGTCCCATTTCGTGCTTTTAGGGTCAGGATTACATCCTTATATTTCTCATCAAGCCATGGCCATCCGATGCTGTTGGCAAACCTTGTCATAGCTTCGGGATTTTTTACGGGCAGAAAACGCATCTTACCTGAGAACAGGTATTTCCGCCAGATATTGCTGGTCAGACGCAAGTGGGTTCTAAAAACCGGAACAGGACATACGGCACCTGCTTTAGGAAAAGATCGAAAAACGTCAAGTACGGCAGCTTCCCAACCGTTGCAGAACATTACATCAGCATCGGTTATCGTGATAAAACGTTCTTCTGCTGTGCGTAAAGCTTTCAGTATGCTGTTTATTTTTCCGACACCCTCTTTTTCAATAATCAATTCGTCAATATGCCCTTCTTCCTGTAGCGCCAATAATTTTCGGTTTACGGAAGCACAGGAATTATTGCTTACAACCGAAATTTTCAAATCGGACTCACTTGTTTTCAGCAATGAAAATAAACAGTATTCAAATATTTTAAATGCTTCGGCATAATAGTCTACTTCGGACGGGATGTACAAAGGAATGATCACCCTGTGCGAAGCCGCTAATTCAGGAAGCAATATATCTTTGGATGGATTCTCTCCTTTTCTCATTTTTTAAACGGGCAGGAAGCTAACAGTTGTTCTTTTCTGAAGGCCAGCAAATTACTATCCGGTGACAGAATGGACTGGTTCGCTTTCAACAGTTCTTTCAACTCTTCTTGCGTTGCGGTATCCGGGTTAATGGAAAATTCCTGGTTATAGTTAATCCCTACCGACTCAAAATAGTCATAAAACTTAACATTATCTCCAGCTAATTTAGAAGAAAACTTCACCCAAAGTGCCGGTATATTATAAGTATGCGAAACAATCACACCATGTAAAGAAGAAGAAATAATAGCTTCACACTGCATTATTTCCTGGGTCGTGCGGATGATATCGTCTGTCATTAAATTGATCACTTTAATATCTTCCTGACCGGCAAAACGCTGCTGAATTTCTGCATAATCCACATAATGCGGTATAATCCCCAAAGCGTATTTTTTCTCCACAGTATTAGGAATAAATTCCGGTAACAACAAAGCAGGATCACCATAAACCTCGGGTACTTCATATCCTAACTCAAGCAATCGCGCTCTGGTTCTTGGTCCGCGAACCGCCAAAAAAGTAGCGTCCCGAACATTCTCATTTTTTTTAATGATCCCACTGCCCCAAACAATTGATTTCTTGCTTGCGGCCCAAATGATGCTCCCCACGGTAACATAGTGTTTGATAAACCATCGGTAACGGCGACGCATGGGGTGTTTCACCCGCACAACCTTTTTACCAGAGAGTTTTTCCGCTAAAAAAGGCGCCAGAATATCACCGTAATTATCATTTCCGTCTGCACGTTTTAAAGCCCACCAATATATATAGAGTCTACCCATTTACATTATAATTTTTGAAGAAAAAATCTTTATTTTTTCTTATTTCATCGTCACTCCAATTCCACCATTCCGATGCCAACAGTTCTTCCTTTACTGCATCCGGGAAGCGATCTTTTATAAATTTAGCAGGGACACCTGCGACGATGGTGTAATCTTCAATATTTTTAGTCACTACACTTCCTGTTCCTATTATGGATCCGTGACCGATTTTCACATTTGGCAGTATACTTACATTGTCGCCAATCCAGACATCATTCCCAATTTCAACACAAAACTCCGCTTGTGAAGCAGTACCTGCCTCAGGTTTTATACCGAAATATTTCTTATAAAAACCATACTGAAGTACGGGGTAATTATAATTATGATTTGATGTAATTATCTTTATATCCCTTCCAAAAGCACAAAAAGAACCAATTTTTATCTTTCCGGGACCTCTGATCTCGAACTTCCCGTTATGAAAAGAATCCCTTCCGACTTCAATAACGGAAGTTTTGTTTATCGCGACAGGAAGACTTTCAAATTCAACAAGATTCCTGAGTTTGAAAGACAACCATTTCTTTATTTTGTTTCTAAATCCCATTTTGCATTCGAATAAATGAAAAAATTACCTTTTGGAATTCTGCCTGTATTGTAGATGTCATTTGGCACAATACTGAACCCTAAACATTCTTCTTTAATTGCAATTGTATTATTATTCTCTGCAAGGGCAATCGTTATCATATAATCGCCGGGCATCAAATTCATATCGGGGATTGTTGCCTTGAAAATAAAATCCGATTCCGAAGTATAGGTTATATCCGACATCTCATGAGAACGAATAGCTGCAATCCTTATTCCGCTTGCTGTCGTGATGATGATACTTGCCTTGATATTTGCAACTTTTTCTTTTGTGACAACATAAATACTGGTTTCAATGGTATCTCCCATTAATATTCCGCTCGAATCCGAATATTCTCCATGACGGGAAATTGAATTGATTTCCACTCTTGAGATTTCGATGGGCCTATCTTTCAGATCAAAATTTACGAAATTATCACTAAAGGAAAAAACATTACTCTTAAGATATCTTTCTATTGTTTCTTCAATATCACCATTAAAGACAGTTCTTCCGTTTTCAATAAGCATTCCTTTGGTACATAAGCTTCTCACAGCCGCCATATTATGACTCACAAATAATACCGTCCTTCCTTCTCCCCGGGAGATGTCCTGCATTTTACCAATGGCTTTTTTCTGGAATTCGGCATCGCCTACCGCTAGTACCTCATCAATTACTAAAATTTCAGGTTCTAAAAAAGCGGCTACGGCAAAGGCAAGACGCACTGTCATTCCGCTGCTGTAGCGTTTTGTTGGGGTATCGATATAGCGTTCGCAACCACTGAATTCAATAATCTCATCTAACTTAGAGGTTATTTCTTTTTTGGTCATCCCAAGGATAGCTCCATTCAGATAGATATTCTCACGACCTGTCAATTCCGGATTAAAACCCGTTCCCACTTCCAGTAAAGAAGCTATTCTTCCTCTGGATTTAATGCTTCCCGTGGTTGGCGAGGTAACCTTCGAAAGTATTTTCAGCAAAGTGGATTTTCCTGCTCCGTTCTTACCGATTATCCCTAATACTTCCCCGCGTTCTACCTCAAAATTAATATCCTGTAATGCCCAAACATATTGACTGGAGCCTTTAGTCGTTCTGTCATTTGTATCTCCGATTTTTAAATACGGATCTTCTTTCCCCTGCAATTTATGCCACCAACGGTTTAGGTCATGACTTAGGGTTCCTGTTCCAACCGTACCTAAACGGTATTGCTTGGATATGTTTTCGGCTTTTAATATAATATCTTTACTCATTGACAACTTAATTCTCTTATCATTTATTCTAAATTCGCATTTCGGATCCCTAAACGGTATCTATGAAGCTCTTTTCGGTTTTATTGAATAACAGTAATCCAATCAGGAAAATAACAAAAGTAATTACTATAGTATATACCATTCCAAATACAGAAATTTCACCAATACCCAGCAACATATAACGGGTAGCCTCCACTATATAGGCAAGAGGATTATATTTTACGAGCCATGCATATTCCGGAAGTTTTTGCTGTAATAGCGCGATTGGATACATTACTGCCGAAACATACATAAGCAACTGAACTCCGAAACTTACCAGAAACGTCAAATCCCTGTATTTTGTTACCATTGAGGAAATCAACATCCCCAGGCCCAATCCCAGAATACCCATAAGTATCACTAAAAGAGGAAAAAGCAAAACCGTTGCCTCCAAATGTATCGCTGCGTCACGATAAAAATAATAATACAGATAAAAAGCTATGAAAATAAGGAACTGGATTCCAAATTTCAACAGATTGGAAATCACGATTGACATCGGCATGACTACTCTTGGGAAGTAAACTTTTCCAAATACGGCTGCATTCTTTTTAAAGGTATCTGAAGTCTCATTCAGGCAAGATGTAAAGTAATTCCAGATAGTTATTCCTGCGAGATTAAACAGAAATGAAGGAACCACACCTGTTTTTATTCCGGCTACATTGTTAAAAATAATGGTGAACATTACCGAGGTAAACAACGGTTGTATCAGATACCACAAGGGTCCCAATACGGTTTGCTTATAAAGGGTCACTACATCTCTTTTTACAAAAAGCAACAGTAGATCACGATATTTCCAAACCTCTTTAAAAGGCAAAGAGAAAAAACTATTCTTCGGCGTTATTTCAAACAACCATTCCTTTTCATTAAAATCGTCTTGATGTTTCATTTATTTAAATAAATACAGAATTGACAACTAGTACAGGCAGCTTTCAATCCGGAAAATTTATGCGCCAAATATACTAAAGTTTAACAGAATATTGGCGAGATTAGTACCTGTAAACCACAAAAATCCTAAATCACAATCCCTAATTCCAGAATCGTATTCCTATCTTTGCGGCATGTTAACATTTTTTAAATCGAAACCTGTATTAAAAGACCTTATTCCAAACGATTATGTGGATATTCATTCGCATATCTTATTTGGTATTGACGATGGCGCGAAAACTCTGCAAGACAGTAATTATTTAATGCGTTCGCTTTTAGATATTGGCTTTTCGAAATCTATCACCACGCCGCATACAATAATTAACGTTTGGGATAATACAAGGGGAAGTATTCTGGAAAAACATGTCGAATTATGTACCCTTTCTCCCGAACTTAGTCATCGCCTGGATCTAAATGTAGCTTCGGAATATATGATGAATGAAGCTTTTGTAAGCCTTTTTCAAAACGAACCACTGCTGACGTTAAAAGACAAATATGTATTAGTGGAAATGTCTTATATCACACCTCCCATTCAATTATATGATATTCTTTTTCAGTTGCAATTGGCAGGATATACTCCTGTTTTAGCCCATCCGGAGAGATATTCGTTTTATCATGGCAATTTTTCTGAGTATAAAAAACTAAAAAAAGCCGGCTGTCTTTTCCAGCTGAATTTACTTTCCACCATGGGGTATTATGGCCCGGATGTAACGTTGATTGCCGAAAAACTATTAAAGAAGGGAATGATTGATTTTACCGGTTCCGATGTGCATCATAAAAACCATATTGAGTCTTTCTCCAAAAAAATAAAAATAAAAGATACCCTTCCCTTAACAGAGGCGATGAAAAACAATCTGATTTTTAAGTAAACTAAACGGAGAAAAAACCTTTTAAAACATTTTTTATTCTGAGTTTATCAGCATCTGTAAGGTTTGATCCTGAAGGCAGGCATAGTCCATTTTCAAAAAGAGTTTCGCTTACCTTTTCACCATAATAAGGATATTTTTCAAATACGGGCTGCAGGTGCAGGGGTTTCCATAAAGGACGGCTTTCGATATTGGCGGCTTCAAAAGCGAGACGCAATTCCTCCCGTTTTTTTTCGATCCTTTTTTCATCTATCACTATGGCAGTAAGCCAATGGTTTGCATAATAATCCGGATTTGGCTCCTTAAGTATTGTAACGCCTTCCACGGATTTAAAAAAATCGGCGTAAAAAACATGCATTGCTCTTCTCTTTGCGACATGGTCATCCAAAACTTCCATCTGCCCCCTTCCGATTCCCGCACAAACATTACTCATCCGATAATTGTATCCGATTTCGCTATGCTGATAATGCGGCGCTTCATCACGGGCCTGAGTAGCCAGAAAAACAGCCCTGTCTTTGATTTCCTTGTTTTTCACTACCAATGCACCGCCACCGGAAGTCGTAATGATTTTATTTCCGTTGAAGGAGAAAATACCAAACTCACCGAAAGTGCCACATTTTTGCCCCTTAAAAGCGCTGCCCAAAGCTTCAGCACTGTCTTCTAAAAGAGGGATTTCGTATTTTTTGGCAATCGCGAGAATTTCATCCACTTTGAAAGGCATCCCGTAAAGATGTACGGCAATGATTGCTTTTGGCTTCTTTCCTTTGGCGATTCTGTCAATGATAGCTTTTTCCAATGTTGCCGGGCAGATGTTCCAGGTATCGGTTTCACTGTCAATGAAAATTGGGGTTGCTCCCTGATAAATTATTGGATTTGCCGTGGCTGAAAAGGTAAAACTCTGGCATAAAACTTCGTCACCTGGCTTTACATCTAACAGTATCAAAGCCAAATGTATTGCCGCCGTTCCCGAACTCAGCGCGCTTACAAAAGAATGCTGGCCAATGTATTTTTCCAGATCCGACTCAAAACCCAAAATATTAGGTCCCAACGGCGCAATCCAGTTGGAATCGAAGGCTTCCTGAATGTACTCCTTCTCCTTGCCGCCCATATGAGGTGACGAAAGCCATATCTTTTCTGTATTCATTGTTATACGGTTAGGGTCGCTTTCACAAATTTAGAGAAACTTTGCTGCGAAAATCTATTTAAATCTTCGAAACACTGTTTTTAAAATTATTTTTATGTCGCCGACGAATGTGCGATTATGGAAATAATCAAGAGATAAACGGACTTTATCGGGAAAAATAACGGTATCGTTGTATTCCAGCGGGTTTTCTTTTGTGTTCAAAAGTGCTTCTTCGTTAAAATATTTCAGAGAAGCTTCGCTTGTCAGTCCAGGTTTTAGCTCTAAAACTTTAAGAGCTTCTCCTTCAAGACGATCATAATATCCGGGAATATCGGGTCTTGGTCCGACGATACTCATATCTCCTTTAAGAATATTGACAAACTGGGGAAGCTCATCGATTTTGGTCTTTCTGAAAAAAGTGCCGATTTTCGTGACTTTTCCTTCTTTCATGGTGCGGAGCTTTATAATCGTGAATAAACTCCCGTATTGCCCGACTCTTTTCTGAAGAAAAAAACCGTTGGCTTTAGTATCCAATGCCGCAATCAACCAACTCAAAAGCAGGAGCCAACTCAGCATCAATAGTGCTAATGCGGAAAAAACAATATCAAAAAGACGTTTGAGCATAAATCAATTCATCTGAGGAAGAATATGAAAAGTACGCATTTTTTCCTTTCTTAAGAAACAGGTCATTATAATTTCCCGTCGGCAAGATCGCCTAATATGCCTTTCACATCATACAACAAGCTGTTTTCCTTTTGCAGGGAAGCGAAATCCATGTTCATGAACTCTTTATGAGCAACGCCGAGAACCACAGCATCAAAAGTTTCATCAGGAAGTGTTGTGACTGTTGTCATTCCGTATTCATGCATTACTTCTTTAGGATTAGCCCATGGATCGTATACAGTGACATTTGTTTCATAATCTTTCAAAGCATTCACGACATCAACAATCTTTGTATTGCGGACATCGGGGCAGTTTTCCTTAAAGGTAATTCCCAGCATTAAGATTTTGGAACCGTTTACCTTGATGCTTTTCTTGATCATCATTTTCACTACCTGAGAAGCTACATAATCGCTCATGCTGTCATTCAGACGGCGACCGGCCAGGATAATTTCCGGATGATAGCCATGTGCCTGTGCTTTTTGTGCCAGATAATAGGGGTCAACACCGATACAGTGTCCGCCCACCAATCCCGGCTTGAAAGGCAGGAAATTCCATTTTGTACCTGCAGCTTCTAAAACCGCATAGGTGTCAATATCAAGAATATTAAAGATTTTGGCCAATTCGTTTACGAAAGCAATATTGATATCACGTTGCGAATTCTCAATTACTTTGGCGGCTTCGGCCACCTTTATCGTTGGTGCCAAATGTGTTCCCGCAATGATTACACTCTTGTATAAGGCGTCCACTTTTTGCCCGATTTCCGGTGTAGAGCCTGAGGTTACTTTTAATATTTTTTCAACGGTGTGCTCTTTATCTCCCGGGTTTATTCTTTCCGGAGAATAACCTGCATAAAAATCCACATTAAACTTCAATCCCGAAACTTTTTCAAGCACAGGAATACATTCTTCCTCTGTAACGCCTGGATAAACTGTTGATTCATAAATGACAATATCACCTTTCTTCAACACCTTTCCTACGGTCTCACTGGATTTATATAAAGGCGTCAGGTCGGGGTGGTTATTTTTATCAACGGGTGTCGGAACCGTTACGATATAGTAATTACAGTCGGCTATATCTTCCAGGGCAGCCGAACAATAAAGGCCGTTAGCTTGTGCGGACTTGTCCTTTAGAACAGCTTTCAGAATATCATTCTCCACCTCAAGGGTAACATCAATGCCGTTGTTTAATTCTTCAATTCTGGATTTGTTGATATCGAAACCTACCACAGGATATTTTGTTGCAAACAAACGCGCCAGCGGCAAACCTACGTATCCTAATCCTATAACGGCAATTTTTATACTCATATCTTTATTTTATCTGTTTATGAACCAATTGACTGATAAACAAATCCTATTTTTTCAAGTTGCTCTTTATCCAATAAATTCCTTCCATCAAAGATAAAAGCCGGCTTTAACATAGTGTCGTATATTTTCTGCCAATCGTAATCTTTAAATTCATCCCATTCGGTTAAAACCGCAACAGCATAAGCGCCTTCGCATGCTTCGTACGGATTTTTCTCAATCGTAAGTCCTTTTTCATTTTCTGATTTCGGGCGTGTTTCCAGATAATTCAGATCGAAATAAATCTGCTCTGCTTCCACTTTGGGATCGTAGACGGAAACATGAGCCTGCTCACTCAATAAATCATCAGCTACATAAATTGCAGCAGACTCTCTGGTATCGTTTGTGTCTTTCTTAAATGCCCATCCTAAGAAGGCAATCTTTTTCCCGGAAACAGTATTGTACAACGTACGTATAATATTTTTTGCGAAACGTCGTTTTTGGTGGTCATTCATTATAATTACCTGCTCCCAATAATCGGCTACTTCGTTAAGTCCGTAGGATTTAGCAATATACACTAGATTAAGAATGTCTTTTTGGAAACAAGAGCCTCCGAAACCTACCGATGATTTCAGGAATTTAGGCCCGATTCGGCTATCCATACCTATGGCTCGTGCTACTTCATTTACATCTGCACCCGTTTTCTCGCATAATTCGCTCATCGCATTGATAGAAGAAACACGTTGTGCTAAAAAGGCATTCGCTGTTAATTTCGATAATTCTGACGACCAGACATTCGTAGTAAGTATTTGATTTTTAGGCACCCAATTCGCATAAATATCTACCAGCGCCTGAATTGCTTTCTGTCCTTCCGGTGTAGTATCACCACCTATCAGAACCCTGTCGGGCGCAAATAAATCGGCAATCGCTGTTCCTTCGGCCAAGAACTCCGGATTGGATAAAATCTGAAACTGGACCCCGTTACCGGTATGATCTAAAATATCTTTGATGGCGCTTGCAGTTCGCACCGGCAGCGTCGATTTTTCAACTACGATCTTGTCAGTTTTTGCAACACGTGCAATCTGACGGGCGCACAACTCAATATATTTTAAATCAGCTGCCATGCCTTTCCCTACACCATATGTCTTTGTTGGTGTATTCACTGAAATAAAAATCATCTCCGCTTCCTCAATGGCTTTGTCAACTTCAGTGGAGAAAAATAGATTTCTGCCGCGGGCTTCTGCAACAACTTCACCTAAACCAGGTTCATATACCGGGATGTTATCCGTATTTGGATCGTTCCACGCGGCGATTCGCTTTTCATTCAAATCCACAACAGTTACCTTTATGTTAGGACATTTTTGAGCAATAACGGCCATTGTTGGTCCTCCAACATATCCGGCTCCGATACAACAAATATTTTTTATCATATTCTATTTAAGATTTTCCCAATACCATTTTACAGCTTCTTTCAGTCCCTGTGAAATGGAAAATTGCGGATTGTAATGTAATAATTCTTTTGCCTTGTCAATACTCGCCAGCGAATGAGGAATATCTCCCATACGATTTGGTCCGTGAACGACTTCAACGGCAGCAATTTCCGGATCGAATTCGGAAAGGTATTTTTTCAGATGATAAATCAGATCATTCAATGTGGTCCTATCCCCGAAAGCAGTATTATAAACCGTATTGAGTGCTTTCGGATTTTGAGTGGTCATCGCCAGCTCATTCATCTGAATAACATTGTCAATATAAGTAAAATCGCGCGAGTAATTTCCATCGCCATTAATAACAGGGCTTTCGTGCTGCATGAACTGCATGACAAATTTAGGAATTACTGCTGCGTAGGCTCCGTTTGGATTTTGCTTACGTCCAAAAACGTTAAAATAACGCAGTCCGATAGTTTCCATCCCGTAGGTTTTGCTGAAAACATCGGCATACATTTCATTTACGTATTTTGTTATGGCGTAAGGCGATAAGGGTTTGCCAATTTTATCTTCTACTTTTGGCAATGCTTCGGAATCACCGTAGGTAGACGAACTTGCCGCATATACAAAACGCCTGATTCCTGCTTCTTTAGCCGCATGCAGCATATTTAAAAATCCGGAAACATTTACCTCATTAGAAGTAATCGGATCCTGAATAGAGCGCGGAACGGATCCTAAAGCAGCCTGATGCAACACATAATCCACCCCATCAAGTGCCTTCTGACATGTTGCATAATCCCTGATATCCCCTTCTATCAAACTGAAGTCAGGGTTGGAAAACAAATGGACAATATTATGTCGGAAACCGGTCGAAAAATTGTCCAGGCAAATTACTTTATACTTCTTTTCAAGGAAGTGCTCACACAAATTGGAGCCAATAAATCCGGCGCCTCCAGTGATAAGAATGGTAAAATCAGTCTCAGACATTTTTTATAATTTGGGTACAAAGATAAATCAATTTTAACAAAAGGCTTACCGGATTCTTTTACTTAATCATTAAATGGTATCCATAAAACTCTTTTCTGTTTTATTGAAAACTACAAGCTCTACTAAAAAAATCACAACAGAGAAAATAACGGCATATCCTAATTAAATGATAAAAGTTCCTTTCCAGAGCAATATCATACCGCCATTCTTCCTTTTGTATTTTATTTTTTAAATAGTTTAGCTTTGATTTTATCAATCAGCGTTTGGGGTTTTTCAACTTCAAGATAGCCGCTTCCATATGCTCCATAGCCATAGCCGTAACCATAGCCATAGCCGTAGCCGTATTTTGCCCTGCTCTCAAAATCGTTAAGCACTATACTTATATTGTGCAGTTCGCCTCGTTTGTGTTTTTCATTAACAATGGAAAGCATGCCTTTTTTGGTAAAATTCTGGCGTGTCACATATAATGTAGCATCACAATACTGCGCCAGTTCAAGAGCATCTGCCACCAACCCTACCGGAGGTGTGTCCAGGATAATGTAATCATAATACTCTTTGAGCTCCTCAATCATTTCTTTCATTGAATCACCTAAGATCAATTCGGAAGGATTTGGAGGAATCGGCCCTGACGTGATTACATCCAGATGCGGTATATGCGTGCTTTGTATAATTTCCTTTATCGATTTTTGCCCGATCAGGTAATTTACGGCTCCTATATTATTTTCAATATTAAAATCACCGAAAATCCTTGGCTTACGAAGATCCAATCCGACAATAATCGTTTTCTTTTCGCTTAAGGCAAAAACCGTCGCCATATTAATGGAGCAGAATGTCTTTCCTTCACCTCCCACGGAGGATGTCAGCATTAATATTTTTGTTCCGTCGCCTTTTTGCTTCTTATATAAATACTGTAAAGAAGATCGGATCGCACGGAATGATTCTGCCAACGGGGATTTCGGTTTCTCGAATACGGTCAGGTTGTTTTGGGTATTCTTTTTGCCAATTACCCCTATGATTGGGATTTTGGTTAACTTCTCAATATCCTCTGTACTGTGAATACTGTTGTCTAAAATCGTAATAGTGAATACAATTACTAAAGGAATCAATAGTCCTAAAAGCAGCGCCAAAATATAATTCACACTAGTTTTAGGACCCAGCAGACCGCCGCCTGTATCTTTGGCAGTGTCAATAAATTCAATGTCCGAAACATTAGCTGCCTTTACAATATCGGCTTCACTTCTTTTCTGAAGGAAAGTATTGTAAATATTGTCGCTTAAATCATATTTGCGTGTGATTTTAAGTAATTCCTGCTGGTCTTCCGGAAGTTTTTTTACGGTACTTTCCGCTTCGCCAATGTTTCTGTTTATTTGTTGCAAATCATATTGCAACGCTCCTTTAGCAGTTCTGATGTTTTCCAGAAGGACACGCTTGATCGCATCCATTTCGATGTCAAATTCATTGAATATCTTTTCGCTTTTCACTGAATATGACATTTGCGAACGTTGGGCAGAAAGAAGAATCAGTTTTGAAACATTGCCGATAATATTTGGGTCTTCAATTCCGGCAACTGTTGGCGCAGGAAGCTTAGAATAATCACTGCTGCTTCTTAAATAGTTGTTTAACGAACTATAATAGGCAATTTTTCTCAGAACAGCATCTCTTTCGGCGTCAAAACTGGTTAGGCGCTCGGTTAGTTTCTCCCCACCCGCTTCAAGTTCAAAAACGTTTTTGTCTTTCCGGAAATCTTTAAGTTCTTTTTCAGTTGTCTTTATCTGACCTTCCATTGCCAGAAGCGTGCTGTCAATAAATGCAATGGTGTTAATTGCAAACAGATTCTTGCTGTCAAGCTGCTTCTTTTTAAGAACTTCGACTGTGGTATTGAGATAGTCAACCAGTCTTTTTTTATTGGTGCCCTGCAAATCCAGACGAATGATAGATCCCGCTTTGGTATCTGCATCCACATTGATGGATTTATACTTGGCAACGGTACTGTCAAAACTATTAAAACGGATATAATATTCTGCACCTTTATACATCCCTGCATCAGGAAGAATAAACAACCGGAAGTTCAGAAAAGGAAGGTTAACAGTCTCCCCAACCTTATATTTTTTTGAGAATTCGGGCTGAATATTTGCTTTATCTGCGCTATTGGCCGCATAAATGAATGTCGTAGCAGAAGGTTCTTCAAGATTTACGCTTAACTGATATTCTGTATCGTTTAAAAATTTAATCTTTATCGGGATTCCTGCAAGCTGTTCCCGGGTTTTGTCAATCTGAACGTAAAAAGGCACTTGTCCGTATGCATCCGTAAGATTATACTTCCCCTGCTTCAAATAATCAATATAATAATTCAGCTTATCGACAACCAATTCATTGTGGGATCTTGATTTAAGCGCCGTAATTATGGTCTGCACTTTATCGGAAGTACCGCCCCAATTAAAAACCAAACTTGTATTTGATGTAAAAAACGGGTTGTTCTCATCCTTCACCACGATCGAGGCATCCATCCCATAAATTTTCTCTTTACGGATATTTACCTGATAAGCAATGGTAAAGGTTATTATCAACGAGACCAGAAACCATTTCCAATAGCTTATAATTTTTACGAAAAAACCTTTAAAGTCGAAACTGCTCTGATTTTCTAAAAAGGAAAAATCTTTAATATCTATCATACATTATTTTTATAGGTTGCTAAGCAGCAAAAAGGTAGTGGTTACCAGCGAGAGCGCCGTAATTATAGTAGCGACCGACTGCATTCCGGTAGTTCCCGTTCCCCAGGATTTCTGCTTCAAAGGCTTAACATAAATATAATCGTTTGGCTGAATATAGTAATAAGGCGATTGCATGGCCTTTTTATCTGTCAGATTAATAGAATGGATTTCTGTACCATGAGGATACTGCCTGATTATCGTTACATCTTTACGGTTTCCCACCATGGTGATATCTCCAGCATTGGCAATAGCTTCCATGATGGTGACTCTGTCCTGATATAAAACTTTGGTACCTGCACTTCCTATTTCTCCGTTCACAGTATATCGCAAGCCTGCTAATTTTACGGTAACGAAGATATTAGCTTCTTTCCTGAAGTAATCGTCTAAAAGCTGCTTCTCAATTTTGACCCTAATTTCATCCAGAGTAAAGCCCAAAACGTTCACCTCTCCTAAAATAGGAATTCTTATGTTCCCGTGATCGTCTACACTAAATCCGTTAAAATAACTGCCCTGTTCCGATTGTGCCTGCGCGCCCTGCACTTCGGACGGATTAAACATCTCGACTAATTTCTGATCAAGCGCCTTGATTTTTATATTCAAAATATCATTGACCTGAACTCTGTAAGGTTTGTTTACCACAGGATTTACTGCTACTGACAACGTATCTTGGGGATTATTTTGAAGGTAGACCAAATCTTTGTTTGGAATGCAGGAAACTGCTGATAACCCTATTATTAACAGTAAAAGAAAAAAACCTCTCTTCATTATTCTTATTTTAAAAAAACAAATATAGTTCTTCAATTTATAATTTTAAACTTATTGGTCGATATAAAAGCAAAAAGTGGCAGTTAGCCGTTCTTTAAAGAATTCTCAAACGGAATCCGGTGCATCAGGCTGCGTCCTAAAGTGACTTCGTCTGCGTATTCCAACTCATCGCCAATCGCAATACCGCGCGCAATCGCTGAAGTAACCACATTACAGTCCTTTATTTGCTTATAGATATAGAAATTGGTCGTATCGCCTTCCATGGTTGAGCTTAGCGCAAAAATAATTTCCTTTACCGTACCTGATTTTACTTTTTCCACAAGGGGATTTATATTTAGCTGACTTGGGCCGACACCATCAATAGGTGAAATTTTCCCGCCCAAAACATGGTACAATCCTCTGAAGATTCCTGTATTTTCCAGGGCCATCACGTCTCGAATGTCTTCCACTACACAAATTACCGATTTATCCCGAGAAGGATTCGAACAGATTTCACATATATCAACATCAGAAATATTATGACATTCTTTGCAAAACCTGATATTTTCACACATTTGCAGCAATGCCGAAGTCAACCCTTCCGTTTGTTCTTTGGGCTGCTTGAGCAAATGCAAAACCAAACGCAAGGCTGTGCGCTTTCCTATTCCCGGCAATTGCGACATTTCGTCCACCGCTTTCCCTAAAAGTTTTGAAGAAAATTCCATACCGCAAAAGTAACAAATTTGACGCTTAGATTGTTGGATTTTTAGATTGTTACCTTATTTAAACAACAGTTTTTATTTTTTCAAATAAACAAATAACCGAACCTTCGAAATTAACATTTTTTCGTATTTTGGCTTCATTAAACATCAAACAATGAGTCCATTTACCATACTTTCCATTATTGTTATTTATTTTGGGCTTCTGATACTGATTTCCAATATCATAAGCAAAAAAGACCACAGCAACGACGCTTTCTTCAAAGCCAATAAAAATTCAAAATGGTATCTGGTAGCTTTCGGAATGATTGGAACCGCGCTTTCGGGTGTGACGTTTATTTCGGTTCCCGGCGAAGTGGGCGCTCCAACCGGTGAACAATTCAAATATTTTCAGTTTGTTCTTGGGAATGCAATTGGGTTTATAATTGTAGCAAAAGTGTTACTCCCGCTATATTATCGGATGAACCTGACTTCCATTTACACCTACATTGAGCATCGGTTAGGGCATTACAGTTATAAAACGGCAGCTTCGATTTTCTTATTAAGCCGAACTATTGGTTCCGCGTTCCGATTGTATTTGGTCGTGATTGTTTTGCAGCGCTTCGTGTTTGATTATTATAAAGTTCCTTTTGCCGTTACGGTGTTAATTTCTTTGGGATTAATTTTCGCTTATACTTATAAAGGAGGTTTAAAAACAATTATCATTACC
>NZ_CAMLMK010000040.1 GCF_946481155.1 uncultured Flavobacterium sp. | reverse complement strand
CAATAACTGACGCTACAGGTTCCCAGGCAATAAAATTATTTGGGCCCAGCATTTTTGGATCGCCTCCATTAGTCAGTTTTTTAAATACGTCGCCCAGGATGACATTCATGAATTCATTTTCATCCGGCATTGGTGTGAACGGTGTTGGCATAATATTATATTTTTAAATTAAAATAATTCCTACTCTGTTTAGGGTTTTTCGGATACGACCCATTTATACTTATTGTTTGTTCTAATTAAGGAAATTCAGTTCTGGCTTTTGTGATAAGATCTACGAGATCAGAACCTCCGCTGGCATAATTTTCACCCGGTGTTTGTGAACTTTGTGTTGCTACTACAAATGGTTGTCCATTCCAATAGCCCCAGAAAGGACCCCCACTTTGACCTGGCCAGATATCAGCCTGATGGCCAATGCTTTCGTGGCTGTCGCTTTGGAAAAAGCTACCATCTAATGCAATACCTGTCTGATAGGTTGGTCTTTGGCCTCCTGTAATATCACCCGGATAACCGGCATGTGTGAAAACGGCACTTCCATCCCATGAATCCGTGTAGGATTTTGAACCTAACCAGCCTGTACTGTTTCCGATATTGCGGTCTAAAACGACCACTACATAATCATATTGTCCTTCAGTGCTGTCGATAGTTGGTCCCGATACTTTGTATTTATAGTATGTTTTGATTCCGAAAGCACTTCCGTATGGAGGCGTTCCACCATTGTAATACATTGGAGTGAATTTTACCCATCCGGTGTTGTTGTTTGCCTGCCAGTCGATTACATGAGCGCATGTTAAAAGGTGACGTGGGCCAACCATAACTCCGCTACCATTTCCAAGAGCAGTTTCAACTCTTCCTACGCAACGCCATGGATAAGCTGTCGAGTAATATACCTGGCGCTGATCCGCACCGAAGATGGTTCGCGAACCGCCATTCGATAAGAAAGTATCTCGATCAATGAATTTTGGTTTACGTTTGCTTTTTGGTTCCAGTTTTGGCTCATATTCAAAATCGGCATGATCGGGATAGTAATGATCCGTTTCTTCATGTTTGATTTTTGCGCCTTTTTCTCTTGCTGCGATTCCTACGCTTTTTGTTCCTTTAGGAAACGAGAATCCGTCGACCATTTCCATTTCCGGTCCGTGGCCTAATGCTTTTGTCCCTAATGCTTTTTCAGCAGTTTTCGCTTTAATGGTTGGAAGTTTTTTAACTTCCTCCATTGTCATTGGTTTTTCAATTTTTGTGTTTGACATTTCTGTTGATTTTAAATGATTATTATTGGTTTAATTAATTCGGATTTGTTTAGGTAAATACCTTTTGTGAAAGTTCCGCAGAGGCGCATTCGGTTTGGTTTATCTGAGCAGCGCCCATAGCCGATAAAGCGTTGGTAATTTGTTTGTCGAGGGTTTTTCTGGTAACGTTTCCATTGGTTGCTCTCAGCACTTTACACAGGTGATAGGTGAAATAACCTCTCGTTTGCCCGCTGATATTTCCTTCCATTGAAACCTGATTGTCTTTGCAACCGGCCCAAAGTGTGTGATTCATACCTGCAACCGGAACCAATGCTTTTGTTATCGGATCGCATGGAGCTGCTTTTTTGGTTTTCTTCGGCTGAATTTCTTTAGCGTGTGTAATGTAAAATTCGTCGTCCAGCATAGGTGGAATGAAACGAGCGGTTTCATTGGAAAAATCGCCGTCAAAGCCTTCGAGATTCATTTTTCTTGTTCCTGTACCCGAATGGCAGCAGTCAAAAATGGCTTCGAGAGTTACACCGGTTTTCAGATTACTAAGAATTGCCTTGAAATCATCATCGCGTATTACGCCGTCAGTGGCATAGTCATGCGGACAAATTGCTTCATCTAGTCCGTCAACTTCAAGATCAGTTCCTATATTTGCCACTCTTGTTCCGTGCCCTGAGTAATAAAACACGATGGAATCACCTTTCTTTGAATTGCGGACTAATTTGTCCAGGTATTTTAAAATGTTAGCCCTTGTCGCATTCTGATTGGTAAGAATCTTTATATCCATTGGATTAAACCCACAGATAACCAAGGTATTTGCCATGTCTCTTGCGTCATTAATGCAGCCGTTTAAATCCGGTCCGCCTGATGCTATAGGAGCATAGTCATTAATGCCCACTACAATTGCTTTTTTTGCCATATTCTTAAAATGATTTAAATAATTACTGATTCTGAATGTTCCCGGATTTAAAAATTTTTTCCTGTAAATTCAGCGCAATCGCACCTAATACAACTTCTACAACAGCTAATATGCTTAGGAGGTTATCTGCGCATACTATACATATTGGTTCCGGATGAGGCTTTCTTCCCAGAATGATCATAATGCCTCCGATAACGATGATTACCACCATTAGTACTCGTAAAAAAATCTTGTTGTCCATAATTTAAAATTTGATTGTTACTATTATTTTATCAGATCAGCATTACACATTATCCTTTCATTCTCTATGCCGTGAATTGCCCCTCTGATTTTCTAAAAATTCATCGATGTAAAATTCTATTTATTTGAACATCTGAGGTAGAGGAGATTACCGCATTTTTAAAAGGGAAATTTCACTGTAAAAAAAAGGGGCTTTTTCCCCTTGTAGGATTTTTATTAAAGTTTTAGTTTTGTTAATAATATTTAGATATAAAATCATGGAAAACACAGACGAAAAAAAAGTTATGGTTCCGACACAATTAATAAGTGTTGCGAGAGGAATGGAATTAAGCAGTAATTATTGCGCTCAAAAAGGTACAATGCTTAAAACTGCTTTGGGCGATGATGATGCAAATGCTGTTTGGTACTCTTTGCAGGAACTGGAAAACTATATAGCTTATATAAAGTCAGAAGGTTTGAATAAAGGTTATATTGTAGATGGTATCCGTTTTCATTTAGGACTTTATCCGCAAGAAGAGTTGCACGGAAAAGCAGGTTACACAACTATTTTCTTATCACCAACAGGAATTGCGGTAGGTGAAAATCCATTAGCTTCTTTGACAAGCAGGGAAGAGGGTGATGGTTCTGAAGATATCACAGAGATTGAGCCATTAAATTTTGGATCTATGGGTAATCCGCCAAAAGTTTGTTACGGAGGATAAAATATGTTGGAAAATATACGATTCTATATAGTCTATTTAGCTTTATTTTCGGGAATTTGCGGTTTACTCTTTTGGCGCAAATTACCCGACAATAAGGCTAGGCTATTTTTATTTTCGATATGGTTTTCTGCATTAACCGAATTTGTAGGGAAGAATTTTACGGAATGGACAGGCTTATTGAATTATTACGTTTTCAATTTCTATATACTCGTAATTTTCCCTATCTATATTATCCTTATAAGAGCTTTACTTAAGAATAAGGGGAACCGAAATTTTGCTGTAGTATCTCTAATCATTTATTTTATAACCTATGTGCTCAACTGTATGTTCCTCCAGAACGAAATGGGCCAGATTTTCACCAATAGCTTTGCTGTCGGGGATATTATAATAATACTGCTGAGCTGTTTTTATTTAATTGAACTCTTCAGCTCGGATCTTATTCTCAATTATAATAAATCACTTTATTTCTGGGGTATTTTAGGAATCCTGATTTTTTACGTTCCTTTTTTACCTTTTATGCTTTCCCTTGACTGGTTTTTGATAGATTATAACCCTTCGATTTACAATTTTGTATTATTTTTCTTAAATTTGTTGATGAATTGTTGTTTCGTAATTGGTTTTATATGGAGCGAGAGGAAATACAACTATTAATCATCTCCCTGAGTATTGTGCTTTTCACATTACTGATGACTTTATTGCTGCTTTTCTTTTTCTTTCAGAAGAAGAAATCTAAGTTTTTGATTGACAGAATTGAGTCGGAGTTATTATTTCAATCCGAACTGACCAAATCTAAAATTGAAATAAAGGAGCAAACACTGACGAATGTCAGCAGGGATCTTCACGATAATATCGGACAAATACTTTCCGTGGCTTTAATGCAGATGAATATCCTCATCACAAATGAAGAAAATTACACGAAGGAAAACCTGGAAGACATTAAAGAACTGATTAATAAATCCCTCAATGAAATAAGGATTCTTACTAAGCTGATTAATGGGGACATAACCATTCAGTCAAATTTCATAGATACGGTATCGGAAGATCTAAACCGAATAACCAAGCTTAAAAAAATGCACTGTAATCTGGAGGTCCGCGGAGAAATTCAAAAAATAAACAGGGAACATGAGACGATTATTTACAGGATACTGCAGGAAGCAATTTCAAATATTTTAAAACATTCCCACAGCGAAACAATACTGATTGACATTTCATTTGGCAGAAATAAATGCAGGATAAGTGTTATTGATTCCGGCAGGGGATTTTGCTATAAAAGCTGCGAAAAGGGTTCCGGAATTTTTAACATGAAAAACAGGGCCGAATTAATAGGGGCAAAATTATCAGTAGTTTCCGAGCCCGGTAAAGGAGCTGAATTAAATATCGATTATCCGATAAGGCAGCTTTCTAAAATTGAAAATAATGGATAAGATTAAAATCATAATAATAGACGATCATTTGCTGTTTTCACAATCGTTGTCGTATCTGATTGGCAGTTTTAAAGAATTTACCGTCATCGGGAATTTTACGAACGGTAAGGAATACGTGAATGCGCAATCGGGAGCAACCGAAAAGCCCGATATCATCTTGCTTGATGTAAACATGCCGATAATGGACGGCGTGGAAACCATGAAATGGATAAAAGAAAACCAGCCTGATTTAAAAGTTTTGGCTTTGTCCGTAAATGATGATGAAGATACGATCATGAAAATGATTACGAAAGGCGCCAAAGGATATCTGTTGAAAGACACGCACCCGACAATCTTCAGGGAAGCGCTTTTGGAAGTGTACAATAAAGGCTTTTATTATTCGGAGATGGTTTCTGATTTTCTGATCAATAAACTGGAGAATAACAACAACAAAGTAGCCTTAAAGGAACGGGAAGTCGAATTCATTAAACTCGCCTGCACCGAAAAAACATATAAGGAAATTGCCAGTGAAATGTGCTTAAGTCCGAAAACAGTTGATGGGTACAGGGAAACGCTTTTTCAAAAACTGGAAATAAAGACGAGAATCGGACTCGTACTTTATGCAATGAAGAATAAAATCGTTTGTGTTTAAACCGATTTCCAGACAACATCATTCGGAACCGGAGCAACAAGTTCCAAAATTTCCTTTGTAACAGGATGTGTTAATACCAGTTTTCGGGCATGAAGATGTATGCCGCCATCAGGATTACTGCGGTCAAAACCATATTTCAAATCCCCTTTTATCGGACATCCGATTGCAGAAAGCTGTGAACGAATCTGATGGTGTCTGCCGGTATGCAGGTTGATTTCCAAAGCATAATAATTATCCAGCTTCTTAATGATTTTATAGTCTAAACTGGCCTTTTTACTTTCAGGAATTTCCTTTATGTGCGCTTTTGAAGTATTGTTCTTTGGGTTTCTTTTTAAAAAATGAACCAGAATATCTTCCGTTTTAGGTGGCTGATTTTTCACTACAGCCCAATAGGTCTTCTGGGTTTCCCGGTTCTTAAATAAATCATTTAACCGCGTCAATGCTTTTGAAGTCTTTGCAAAAACGACAATCCCAGTAGTAGGTCGGTCTAAACGATGCACAACCCCTAAGTAAACTTCGCCCGGTTTATTGTATTTTTCTTTGATATATTCCTTAACGACATCACTCAAAGGTTTATCGCCGGTTTTATCACCCTGGACAATATCGCCCACGCGCTTGTTGATGACAATTAAATGGTTGTCTTCATGGAGAATCTGAAGGTTGTTCTTTGTAGACAGTTCTTTCATTTTCAAATTTTCAAATTGTTACATTTTCAAATTTGAATTAATACTGCTCATTAGCATTAGGAAAATCAACTGATTTCACATCGGAAACATACTGACCGATGGCTTTCGTCATATCATCATAAAGATTCATGTATCTTCTTAAGAAACGCGGACTAAATTCATGGGTCATTCCAATCATATCGTGTAAAACCAAAACCTGTCCGTCAACACCGCTTCCGGCACCAATTCCAATAACAGGGATCGAAATGCTTTCTGCTACTTTTTGAGCTAATGTGGAAGGGATTTTTTCCAACACCAAAGCGAAACATCCAATTTTCTCAAGCATTTTTGCATCTTCAAGTAACTTTTCAGCTTCCTGTTCTTCTTTGGCACGGACGGTATACGTTCCGAATTTATAAATAGATTGTGGAGTTAAACCCAAATGTCCCATCACCGGAATACCGGCATTCAATATCTTTTTGATGCTTTCCTTGATTTCTTTTCCGCCTTCCAGTTTTACAGCATGCCCACCGCTTTCTTTCATAATTCTGATGGAAGAACGTAAAGCTTCTTTTGGATCCGACTGGTAACTTCCGAACGGTAAATCTACCACAACTAAAGCTCTTTCCGCTGCACGCACAACTCCGCATGCGTGGTAAATCATCTGATCCAGAGTAATAGGTAAAGTAGTTTCATGTCCGGCCATTACATTACTTGCTGAATCGCCCACTAAAATCACGTCGATTCCTGCGGCATCAACAATTTTTGCCATTGTATAATCATACGCTGTAAGCATGGAAATCTTCTCTCCATTGGCTTTCATTTCAATCAGGGATTTTGTGGTAATTCTTTTGTAATCTTTTTTGGCTACAGACATAACAGTTAATTTTGAACTGTAAAATTACTACAATTTCTATAATAGCGTAACAATATCCGGATAAATACTACTTATTATGAATATAAAACCAAATTATGAAAAAACTTATTTTAGTTGCAACTGTTTGCTTCACAATGGCAGCAAATGCTCAAAAAACAGAGATTGAAAATACAATCAAAACACTTTTCAGCGGATTTCATGAAAAAGATACGGTTATGGTTAAATCGGTTTGTCATGAGAAAATGATTCTGCAATCCATTATGGAAGGGCCGAAGGGAACCCGTTTTGTAGAAGAGAAACCTTCTGAATTTTACAAATCAATCGCTACTTTCCCTGCAAATTTGAAATTCGAAGAAAAGATCTTAAGCTACAATATACAGATTGACGGCAAAATGGCGCATGCATGGACACCGTACGAATTCTACATAAATGGTGTTTTGAGCCATTCCGGTGTAAATGCGTTTACTTTATATAAGGAAAATGATATTTGGAAAATTGTACATTTGATAGATACGAGAAGAAAAAATAGTAAGTAAACATCTTTATAAAATCTTTATACATACCCGATTTCATATTATAAAATACTTACAACTTATGATTTAACTTTGCATAGTAATTAAGTCATAAGCAATTGAAAGATTTCATTCATCATACACGAACCAAAAATCAATACCTATTTAGTATTGTTTCAGTAAGTTTAGTATCAGTGCTATTCCTGTTTACAAGAGACTATCTGGACTATACCGTTATTGGTTATTTATTGCTGGTATTGGTTTCAATACTGGCAATATTCCTTGATATTTATGCCGTTCTTTTGGCGGCAGTATTAAGCGCTTTAATAATGGATTTCCTGTTTATTAAGCCGTATTATACTTTACATGTAGAAACAGCTAAAGATGGATTACTGTTATTCCTATTCTTTATTATCGCATTGATCAATGCGGTGCTGACCTTCAAAATCAGAAAGGCAAATCAATTGGCTCATGAAAAAGAAGCCAAATTGCAGACAATGAAACTCTATAACACTTTATTAGATTCGCTGTCTCATGAATTGCGAACACCAATTTCAACTATAATGGGAGCGGTAGGCACACTTCAGGTAAAATCAGCATTATCAGAAGAGAACAGTGCGAAGCTGTTAGCTGAAATGGAAAAAGCATCCTTACGTTTAAATCACCAGGTTGAAAATCTATTAAATATGTCGCGGTTAGAATCCGGATATATTCAGCCGAAAATGGATTGGTGTGATATAAAAGAATTGGTTTACAATGTTTTGGATAATCTGAAAGAAGAATTAAATCATCACAGAATAAAAGTCAAAACAGCTGATTATCTGCCGCTTTTCAAATTAGATTATGGTTTAACGGAACAAATCGTTTATAATCTGGTATTCAATGCTTCCCAGTATACGCCACCGGGTGCTTTAATTGAAATCAGAATTGAATATTACCCAGAAGTGAATTTTGAACCTAACGATGATAAGGTAATGACCTGTAAAATAACAGTAAGCGATGATGGAAATGGCTTTCCGGACGAGGAAATTCATAAAGTGTTTGACAAATTTTATCGTTTGCAGCATTCAAAAACTGGAGGTACCGGACTTGGCTTATCCATCGTAAAAGGATTTGTAGAAGCGCAAAACGGTAAAGTTTCGCTTGCGAATAAAGAAGAAGGGAATGGTGCAGTTTTTACCATTGAATTCCCGGCAACTGTTATGCAAACTAATTCGATAAGCCATGAATAGTGCAGTTATTTTAGTTATAGACGATGAAAGCCAAATCAGGAAACTATTGGAAATTACGCTTGATTCCAATGGGTATAAAACTGAGTTTGCTTCAAATGCTAAAGAGGGCCTGATGCTTGCCGCAAATCACCCGCCGGATCTGATTATTTTGGATTTGGGACTGCCGGACGATGATGGACAAAATGTATTGGTAAATCTCAGAGAATGGTACCAAAGCCCTATAATAATTTTATCAGTAAAAAGCGCCGAAGACGAAATCGTAAAAGCGTTGGATAATGGTGCTAACGATTATCTGACAAAACCTTTCCGTACGCAGGAATTACTGGCGCGAATTAGAGCAGTTTTACGAAATCAGAGCGGAGCTACAAGTGAGTCCATTATTACAATTGGTGATATAGTAGTTGATTTTGCTGCAAGAATTGTAAAAATCAATGATGAAGTGCTCAAACTTACATCAACAGAATATTCATTGCTTTCGCTTTTAATAAGAAATGAAGGGCGTGTGTTAACTCATCAGCATATTTTGAAGGAAGTCTGGGGACCAAGCTATATTGATCAGACACAATATCTCAGGGTCTTTATAGCACAATTAAGAAAGAAAATAGAAAAAGATCCGAACCGCCCGAAGCACATACTCACGGAATCGGGGATAGGCTACCGATTTAGCATCAGTTAATCAAATTTCACATACATCAATTCAGTTTTATGAAGACCATTTTTCTTCATGAATGGTACTCCATATGTCTGTTTTTTCTAAAAAAGTAATAACAATAAATAAATTAAAATGAGTAATGCAACCATACAAAAAGTAAGTGCAGCAACATTATTAGTGGCCTTGGGAATCATCTACGGAGATATTGGAACGAGTCCGCTATATGTAATGAAATCTATTATCGGTAATCACTCAATATCTGAATTATTGGTCTATGGCGGGATCTCCTGCGTTTTTTGGACTTTAACTTTTCAAACTACTTTTAAGTATATTTTCCTAACCCTTTCGGCTGATAACCAAGGCGAAGGCGGCGTATTTTCATTATATGCCTTAGTAAAACGATTTGGAAAAGGGAAGTTGGTTATTCCAACAATTTTGGGAGCAACAACGTTATTAGCAGACGGAATCATTACACCACCTATTTCAGTGGCATCAGCGGTGGAAGGATTGGAAGCTATTGTTCCAAATTTGCCTACCATTCCTATTGTGATTGCGATTCTTTCCGGATTGTTTATTTTTCAGCGTTTTGGGACACAAAGAGTAGGATTTATTTTTGGACCTGCCATGGTGGTTTGGTTTACCATGTTGATGGTTTTAGGTATTTCACAGATTATTCATCATCCGGAGATCTTTAAAGCTTTAAATCCTGTGTATGCTTACCGTTTATTGGTTGAATATCCGCACGGATTTTGGCTGCTTGGTGCAGTATTTTTATGTACCACGGGTGCCGAAGCTTTGTATAGTGACTTAGGTCACTGTGGAAGATCAAACATTCGTATTAGCTGGATTTTTGTAAAAATAGCTTTGCTTACTAACTATTTAGGTCAAGGTGCCTGGCTGATGCATCAGGGAAATGAGTTTCTTCAAGGTCAAAACCCATTTTACGAAATAATGCCGCAATGGTTTTTAATCGTAGGAATTGTAATTGCAACAGTGGCAGCGATTATTGCTTCACAAGCCTTAATTAGCGGATCCTTTACTTTAATTAATGAAGCGATTTCCCTAAATTTTTGGCCTCGTGTAGCTGTAAAAAATCCAACGGATTTAAAAGGACAAATCTATATACCATCTGTAAATACGATACTTTGGATTGGTTGTGTGCTGATGATATTATATTTTAAAAATTCAGCACATATGGAAGCTGCTTACGGATTCTCAATTACCATTGCAATGCTGATGACGACATTGCTTTTGTCCTACTACCTGGTATTTATTAAAAAAATTAAAATGGGTTGGGTTGCCATCATTCTTTTCATTTTTTCAATAATTGAAGTGTCCTTTTTTATTGCCAACGTCGTTAAAATCAAAGAACGTTGGATGTTTTTATTCTTTGAACTTTTCATTTTTATGGTAATGTATGTATGGTATTATTCCCGTAAAATCAACAATCGTTTCTTAAAATTTATCAATTTGGTTGAGCAAACGCCGCTATTGAATGAATTGAGTGAAGATGATAGTATCCCAAAATATTCGACCCATTTGATTTATTTGTCTAAAGCAGACAGAACCTACGAAATCGAAGAAAAAATCATAAAATCAATTTTCGCCAAAAAGCCTAAAAGAGCTGATGTTTACTGGTTTTTACATATTCACAGAACAAATGATCCTTTTACATTAAATTATGAGGTAATAGAAATTTTAGATGATAAAGTCATTAAAGTGGTATTGAATTTAGGTTTTAGGGTACAACCAAAAGTGGAATTGTATTTTAAGAAAATAGTTCAGGAATTGGTTGAACGTAAAGAGCTTAATCTTCACATTCGTCCGGACGGTTCAACAAAATACAACGCTGAACCCGATTTTAAATTTGTTATCATTGAAAAATTCCTTTCTGTAGAAAATGAATTTGCTTTAAAAGACGGTTGGTTGCTAACGTCTTATTTCTGGCTGAAAAAATTATCACTGTCTGACGAAAAAGCTTTTGGATTAGACAAAAGCGATGTTGAAATCGAAAACGTGCCAATGGTTTATAGTCCGGCGTCTAATCTTGAATTAAACAGAAAAAATAACTAATTTCGCGCCATGAAATACAATACCAATAAAATCGCCCTTTCTGCCTTATTTTTAATTTCCGGTCTCACCAGCTGGTCGCAGGATACAATCAATGCATCAAAAGTCAAAATTGAATTTTCAGGATTTGTAGAAACATATTATAATTATGATTTTAACAGACCTGAAGGAACAGCACGACAAAGTTTTTTTTATAATCACAACAGGCATAATGAGTTCAATGTGAATATGGCAATGTTGAAAAGTTCCATTTCTTATGAGAATTTTTATGCGAAAATTTCAGTACACGCAGGAACTTATGTACAGGATAACTACACTAATGAGGATTTAAAGTTGTTAAACGAAGCTTATATTGGAGCCTATCTTGATAAAAGTCAAAAAGTTAGTGTTGAAGCGGGAATTTTTTCTTCCCATATTGGATGTGAATCCGCGACTTCAGCAAGTAATTTAAATTTGACACGTTCCATTGGCGCTGAAAATTCTCCGTATTATTTAGCGGGAGTGAAACTGAATTACAAACCTAATGATAAATGGCTGTTCGTAGCATTATTAAACAACGGATGGCAGCGAATCAACAAGCCAAACCGAAATGCTTTACCGGGTTTTGGAAGCCAGATTTTATATAACTCTTCTTCAAAAAGTACTGTAAACTGGAGCACTTTTATTGGAGACGAACCAATAGGAGATAATTTAAGAACACGTTATTTCAGTAATCTTCACTGGAGCTATCAATGGAATGATAAATGGAAAACTATTTTAGGATTTGATTACGGCTGTCAGAAAAGACTTGATAGTGCAGGTTATGCTAATTGGTATAGTCCGGTGCTGATGGCCCAATATTCGATTGCTAAAAAATGGCAAATCGCTTACCGTTCCGAATATTATCAGGACAAAGAAAACACGATAATTTCTACGGATTACGGAAGTTTTAAAACTATGGGTAATTCATTAAACCTGGATTTTCTTCCTAATTCAAAGGTAAAAGTAAGAACCGAAGCAAGATGGCTTCATTCGGATTCAGAAATATTTATGACACAGGATGGATTTTCAAAAGACAATGTGTTTGTAACCACTTCAATGTCATTTGAATTTTAGTTTAAAAACATTTTTTAGCCACGAATGCTCTAATTTTATTAATAAAAATAATATTTGTGCATTCGTGGCTTACTTTTTGGAAATAAATTAACAATCCGAAAGGTTCACAGCTACCGCCAATCCGCCTTCAGAGGTTTCTTTGTATTTGTTGTTCATGTCTTTCGCAGTTTGCCACATCGTGTCTACGACTTTATCCAAAGGCACTTTCGCATTTTTAGGATCGGTTTCCATAGCCAATTCAGCAGCATTGATCGCTTTGATGGCACCCATGGTATTTCTTTCAATACACGGAATCTGCACCAATCCGCCAATAGGGTCGCAAGTCATGCCTAAGTGATGTTCCATGGCAATTTCTGCGGCTACTAAAACCTGTTCGGGAGTCCCGCCCATAACTTCAGTTAAAGCAGCAGCTGCCATTGCGGAGGATACGCCAATTTCAGCCTGACATCCGCCCATCGCAGCAGAAATAGTTGCGCCTTTTTTGAAAATACTGCCAATTTCTCCGGCAACCATAAGGAATTGCTTTATGTGCTCTTCATTGGCTTCATGGTTTTCAATAACCATATAATACATTAAAACGGCTGGGATAACTCCGGCACTTCCGTTCGTAGGAGCAGTTACAACACGACCTAAGGAAGCATTTACTTCGTTGACAGCCAGTGCAAAACAGCTTACCCATTTTAAGATCTGACGGAATTTTACTTCTGTCATTCGAATGGTTTCAAGCCATGACTGCGGATTATCGTAAGGCAGTACGCCAATAAGGTTTTTGTGCATATCATAAGCACGACGGTGAACATTCAGTCCGCCCGGCAAGGTGCCTTCGGTATGACAGCCTATATAAATACATTCAAGCATCGTGTTCCAGATACGAAGCAATTCGTTGTGGATTTCTTCTTCGGAACGCATGGATTTCTCGTTTTCATAAACGATTTCAGAAATTTTCTTATTTTCTTTTTGGCAATATTCCAATAATTCAGTCGCTTTGTCAATAGGATAAGGGAAAGTGCCTTTTATTTCTTTATTTTCTTTGGAATGATTTGCATCTTCTTTCACCACAAATCCGCCGCCAATAGAGTAGAAGGTCGAACTGTATTCTTCAGTATCCGTAACTACGGTAAATGTCAGGCCGTTAGCATGAAACGGAAGGAAGTTTTTATTGAAAACAATGTCTTTTTCAAAATCGAAAGGAATAATAATTTCATTCCCCAGGAAGATTTCTTTTTTGTTTTTAATAGCCGTAATTATGACGTCGATACTTTCTACAGGAATATATTCCGGATCGGCACCACTTAAACCCAGCATGACCGCTAAATCGGTAGCATGGCCTTTTCCGGTCAGCGAAAGTGAACCATATAAGTCAACTTTAATGCGGTTGATATGGTCAATCATGTCCCGCTCACGTATTTCAGCAAGGAATTGTTCGGCTGCGCGCCAAGGTCCTAAAGTGTGCGAACTTGAAGGCCCGACACCAATTTTTAGCATGTCAAAAACGGAAATACATTCCATAAATTTAGAGTATGATTTGGTTTGTTCAACACAAAGATAATCCGATAAATTGATAGTTCATAGACCTTTGTGTTTTTTATAATAACCTTAAACGGCACATTTGTTTTAAAACTGTATTTTTGAACAATCAATCAAAAAATCATGAAAAAGCAAATCTTGATTATTATGCTCTGCTTCCTGCAGATATTTGTCTGTTTTTCGCAGTCCCAAAGAGAATTATACAACCAAAGTGCTGAAGCTCACAAGAATAAAAAGTATACTGAATTTTTAAAAATCACACTGAAATTAGATAGTGTCCGCCCGGCACATCCCACATTTACTTACAATTTAGCAGCTGCATATGCTTTGAATAACGAAAACGAAAAAGCAATTTCGGTTTTGAAAAAGCTGGTACTGATGAATACTAAAATCGATTTTGAAAAAGATGCCGATTTTGAAATGTTGAAGAAAACACCTGAATTTGAAAACATTCTTCAATTAAAATCAGATTCAGAGAAAATGGTAAAATATTCCGACAAAGTTCTGGTTCTAAGTGAAAAGGATTTACATCCGGAAGGTTTGCTTTATCTGCCCAAACGGAAAACCTGGCTGGCAGCAAGCATCCGAAAAAAGAAAATTGTCAGTTTCGATGAAAAAACCGGTAAATGCTCCGATTGGTTTGCCGATTGTAATTTTTCAGTATTTGCGATGAAAGCGGATGCCAAAGAAAAATACCTTTGGGTTTCAACGGCCGCTATGCCTGAAATGATTGGTTTTTCAAGAGAAATGGAAGGCAAAGCCGAAATTCTAAAATTAGATATTAGAACCCGAAAAATTCTAAAACGTTTTGCGACGGAAGGAAACCATATTTTTGGTGATCTGGTTATTGCAGATAACGGTGACGTCTATGTTTCCGATAGCGGAGAAGCTGTAATTTATAAAATTTCAAATGATCAGATGGCAGTTTGGCTTGATTTGAAATCCGAAGCGTTTAATCTACAGGGAATAACATTCAATGAAAACCAGTCGAAGCTTTTCATAGCGGATTATTTCAAAGGAATTATGGTTATCGGGACTAAAAATCCGCAAAACAGGAATTGGCTGAAATTTCCGGATGACACAACTGTAAAAGGGATCGACGGCTTGGTTTTTTATAACAATTCGCTTTTAGCTGTCCATAATGGTGTGAAACCGATTCGGGTAATCCAGTATAATCTCAATACGAATCAAAATGCTATTTCAGGCTATAAAATTATAGATAACAACCGTCCGGAATTTGATGAGCCGGCTTTAGCAACTTTAGTAAATAATAAGCTATACTTCTTTTCAAATTCGCCTTGGACGTCATATGACAAAAACTTCAATCTAGACGAAACCAAGTTTGAAAATCCAATATTGTTTCAGTATCAAATTCTAAAATAGGGATGAAGCTGCACATTAAAAATATGGTTTGTAACCGCTGCAAAATGGTGGTGCAGTCGGAACTGGAGAAGTTCGGTTTGACCGTTTTGTCGGTTGAATTAGGTGAAGGCGTAATTGAAGAAAGTTTGAATATGAATCAAAAAAAAGCTTTAGATAAAGTATTGCATACTTTTGGTTTTGAATTAATTGATGATAAAAAAAGTAAAATAATTGAGCGTATCAAAAACGCGATCATTGAATTGATCTACAATCAGAATTGCCAACTGAAAACAAATCTTTCCGATTATCTTTCTTCGAAACTGCATCAGGATTACAGCGGTTTGAGCAATTTATTTTCACAACAGGAAAGCACTACAATTGAGCAGTTTTTCATTCTTCAGAAAATAGAAAGGGTAAAAGAGCTGTTGGTATATGATGAGCTTTCGTTGAGTGAAATTGCAGATAAACTCAATTATAGTTCAGTGGCGCATCTTAGTAAACAATTCAAAAAAGTGACCGGCTTGACGCCGACGTACTTCAAAACGCTGAAAATCAGTAAGCGTAACACGATCGACAGTATATAATTGTACAAAAGACTTCAGGAATTGTATAACAGTTTGATTTGAATTGTTCCGAACTTTGTGGAATAAATTCAGATTATCATGACACATACGTATGCATTGACGGGAATGACCTGTTCCGGCTGTGAAAGCAAAGTAAAAACGGCATTATTTTTTCTTCCTGAAATCACAGATGTCCAGCCTTCAAAAGACGAGAATTCTGTGACCATTACAATGAGCAAACATATTAGTTTATCAGAACTGCAATCGGTTTTGGGAGAAAAATATCAGATTTCTGCCAGTCAGCACAACGAAATTGTCGAAGAAACAAGAAGCTGGCTGGAAACCTATAAACCGGTACTTTTAATTTTCGGATATATCACTATTATTACGGTTTTGATTCAATTGACTAATAATCAATTTGATAGAATGCAATGGATGCGTCATTTTATGGCAGGTTTCTTTTTAGTATTTTCTTTTTTCAAAATCCTCAATCTAAAGGAATTTGCAGAAAGTTATGCGATGTATGATATTGCAGCCAAACGATTTTTTACATGGGGTTATCTGTATGCATTTATTGAATTGGCACTGGGTCTGGCATTTTTGACCGACTATAATCCGCAGCTGACAAACTGGGTGACAGTGATTGTCATGAGCATAAGTTTAGTAGGTGTACTGCAATCGGTTTTAAATAAAAAGAAGATTCAATGCGCCTGTTTAGGAGCGGTTTTTAATCTGCCGATGAGCACTATAACAATTATAGAAGACGCGTTAATGATTGTCATGAGCGCTGTAATGCTGATGACAATGTAATCCTTACTCCACGACAATTTTTGTTATTCCGAAATAGTCTTCCTGCGCTTCAACAGCCCAATCGTCATTACCTCTGAAATCCCTGAAATCATAGCAATGCGACTTAAGTGATTCATCAATTATATTGATTCGGACCGTCTTATTGGCTGATTTCTTCAGAATGTTTTCTCTTTTAGTGATTTCGGATTTTAGTGCTGTGCCTTTTTGAAAATTATAGACTGTAAAACAGATGGTTATAAAAAAAACCGCATAAGGTAAAAGAACCGAAAAGATTCCTGTTTTCTTTGATGCTGTAACTCCGAATAAAGAAATAAATTTTACGATGAAAAGAAAAAGAAAAAACATGAAATAAATCGACGTTCTTTCCGAAGCAACTCCGGGAATAGTAACGAGGGGCAGTATCGTACTTAAAGCAGCCAGCAGGTACTTGTAATCTTCAATAAAGACAATTATTTGGGCTTTAGTTCTTGGAATAACAACAATTTTTCTGAAAGCAGTAGAAATCGTCCTCCCTTTTTCAGTTAAGCAAACAATGCCAACAGAAATAGCAATAGGAAGCATGAGCAGGATTACTTTCAGATAGGCGAAAGCAATAATGCATAAATTTTTAGCTATTTGCCATATAGAAATGTCGGTCAGTGAAGAATTGTTGATTTCTTTTATCCTGATAAAATTCCCCGGTGCAGTGCTTAAAAATATAGTTCCGCCAAGGATGATCAGTAATAAGAGAACATTAAGAGCCTGATTTTTATTTTCTTTTTTGAGTGTGTCATTTATGATTGTCAGCAATAGTAAAGTCATTAAGCCTATTGTCAGGTTCTGTGTTGTCAGGCCTATAAAAATGGTCGAAAACAGAAACAGTGCTCTCGATAAAAACGCTTCACTTTTTTGAATCTTATAAAACCAAAACAGCCAAACCGCACCCAAAAGCAGGTTGAAAGAATACACTCCGCCAGTTGCCCAATAAATTGTCTGCGTGATATGTTTGTATGAGCCAAGCCAAAAAGCAATCGCAAAAAGCAGCGGTAAATAAATAGAGGAACGGCTAATAATGATGGTATTATTTTCTTCTTTCAGAATAAAATACATATAAATTCCGCTGGCTAAAAAACACAGATTCCAGAATAAGGTTATAATTCCAACTGGTAAAGCGCTCAAAAAAAAGCCCTGTAAAAATGCTGCAGGTGTCAGATAGCGCCCGTCCCAAGTATAAAATCCGTTAACACATCTTTTGAAAATTCCGAAATCGTTAATTTCGTTCATAATGGAATAATCATCCGCCCAATAAAATACATTTATGTTCAGGCTCAGAATCAGGAATATCGATAAAATCCCTGCTATGTTAAGGATTAATTTATTGCTCGTGCTGTTTTCCGGTACTTCTGACATGCTTACTATTTTACGTCAAATATAAAGGTTAATGCTTATTTCTCCTGCAATTTTGGTCAGAATAATGTCAACCTGTCAGTGTTTTTTTAACAAAATCTGACAATTTTTATTTTTTTTCCCCTTGGCATAATCATTGTCATTTCAGAAAGCAAGTTGAAAAAACGAAACGAAAAGAATATACAATAAAGTAAATTAATTATGAGCAAAATCATTGGAATCGACTTAGGAACAACCAACTCTTGCGTATCCGTAATGGAAGGTGGAGAACCGGTTGTAATTGCTAATGCCGAGGGAAAAAGAACAACACCGTCTGTAATCGCATTTGTGGAAGGTGGCGAAATTAAAGTGGGTGATCCTGCGAAAAGACAGGCTGTGACCAACCCAACCAAGACCATTGCTTCGATCAAACGTTTTATGGGTAACAAATACACAGAAAGCGCTAAAGAAGCATCAACTGTAGCCTATAAAGTAGTAAAAGGAGATAATGACACTCCGCGTGTTGACATCGACGGAAGACTTTATACACCACAGGAATTATCAGCGATGATCCTTCAGAAAATGAAGAAAACAGCTGAAGATTATTTAGGAACAACTGTAACTGAAGCGGTTATCACAGTTCCGGCTTATTTTAACGATGCACAACGTCAGGCTACAAAAGAGGCTGGTGAAATCGCTGGTTTAAAAGTACGCAGAATCATCAACGAGCCTACAGCTGCTGCGTTAGCTTACGGTTTAGATAAATTAGGTCACGATCATAAAATTGCAGTTTACGATTTAGGTGGTGGTACTTTTGATATCTCTATCCTTGAATTAGGAGACGGAGTTTTCGAAGTATTGTCAACAAACGGTGATACGCATTTAGGTGGTGATGATTTCGACCAGGTAATCATTGACTGGTTAGCAAACGACTTCAACGCTGCTGAAGGTGTTGATTTACGTAAAGATCCAATGGCATTACAGCGTTTGAAAGAAGCTGCTGAAAAAGCAAAAATTGAATTATCATCTTCTGCGCAGACAGAAATCAACTTACCGTACGTTACTGCTACGGCTACAGGGCCTAAGCACTTAGTGCAGACATTAACTCGTGCGAAATTCGAGCAATTGGCTGATACTTTGGTAAAACGTTCAATGGATCCGGTTGCTAAAGCGTTGAAAGATGCAGGTTTATCAACTTCGGATATTGACGAAGTAATCTTAGTTGGAGGTTCAACACGTATACCGGTTATCCAGGAGCAGGTGGAGAAATTCTTCGGTAAAAAACCATCAAAAGGAGTAAATCCGGATGAAGTTGTGGCAATTGGAGCTGCTATTCAGGGCGGAGTTTTAACAGGAGACGTTAAAGATGTATTGTTACTTGACGTTACGCCACTTTCTTTAGGTATTGAAACTATGGGAAGCGTTATGACGAAATTAATCGAGTCAAACACTACGATTCCAACTAAAAAATCACAGGTTTTCTCTACAGCGGCAGACAATCAGCCAAGTGTTGAAATTCACGTGTTACAAGGTGAGCGTCCAATGGCGAGCGATAACAAAACTATCGGTCGTTTCCACTTAGACGGTATTCCACCTGCACCAAGAGGGGTTCCTCAAATCGAAGTTATTTTCGATATCGATGCGAATGGTATCATCCATGTAACCGCTGTTGATAAAGGAACAGGTAAATCACATGATATCCGTATCGAAGCTTCTTCAGGATTAACTCAGGAAGAAATCGAAAGAATGCGTAAAGAAGCGGAAGTTAACGCTGAAGCAGATAAAATCGCTAAAGAGAAAGTTGATAAATTAAACGAAGCAGACGGAATGATCTTCCAGACAGAAAAACAATTGTCTGAGTTCGGTGATAAATTATCAGAAGGAAACAAAGCCAACATTCAGAGCGCTTTAGATCAGTTGAAACAAGCATACGAAACTAAAGACGTAGCTACAATTCAACCTGCTTTAGATGCTATCAACGAAGCCTGGAAAAATGCTTCTGAGGAAATGTACAAAGCGCAGTCTGAAGGTCAGGCTCACGAAGCACAGCCACAAGCTGACAATTCAGGAGACCAGACTCAGGATGTAGATTTTGAGGAAGTAAAATAAGCTAATAAGTTTATATAAAGAAGAAAACCGGGAATGTAAGTTCCCGGTTTTTGTTTTTATAGGCCCGATTATCAGCTAAATGCAATCTGATTCACCTTATTCATCCAATATTCGTCATTTACATATTCATCATAAATACCTTTATAACCTTTCTTTACGGCCGTTTTTCCAAATAATCGGAACATGATTTTCTGGACAAATGGAGGAGGAGCGGAAAATAAAGTATCGTCCTGCAATTCATAACCGATAGCAATTCCCTGCCAGAATTCATTTGGCTGTCCTTTACTGTTTGTTTTTCCTTCGTGAGCCAATGCCCAAACCGTTCGTATTACTTCCTGCAATTTTCCGGGCGGATCAGATGTCACTAAAAATGAGCACACTTTTGAATTATCTGCCGGTTTGAAAGTATGGGGAATACCTTTCGGAACAATTACGGTTTCTCCTTCGTTTACCCGTTTTGTTTTCTTATTCATTAAAAAATCAAAGGAGCCTTCCACAACGGTAAAAGTTTCATCATAGGATGGATGAATATGCTCAGGCGGACCAATACAACCAGGCGGAATGATTCCTAATCCTTTGATCTGGACTTCACCGTTATCATTCCTGAATTGCATTTCCGCACCATATTCTTTGGTAATCGGGTTTGAAATTAGCACCGTTTTCTGGGCGAACAACAATTTTGCCGTTGGTGAGTTTTTTTTAAGTACAACACCTGTTCCCGCTACTGGATTTCCATTTTTATCTAATGTTTGTCCGACTTCCAAGACATTGTTCATTACAGTTTTATTTTTGTTTTAATGTTTTGCTTTTTACTTATAGTCTCAAATATACAAATACTGCCGGCAACTATTCATAACAATTTAAAGGAAGTTGTACTGTTTGTAACATTCTGAGTGCTAATTTCTTTTGGCATGATTATAGTATTAAAATAATTTGTATTTTTCAAATCCAAGAAACCTAAAAAACTATGAAAAAAGCACTTCTGTTAATTGCATTAACATTAATTACGGCCACGGGCTACAGCCAAAAGAAAAAAGGCGGTAGCAAAGCCAAAGCGGAAAGCGGCGTTTTAGCCAAGACGGACAACCTGACCGCTGAAAAAATAAAAAATGAAGTCCATATTTATATAACTACAGATGGGAAAAAGGAATTACTCTTCTCCAAACCCGTAGATGCTAAAAGAACCTTATCTGAAGTTAAGATTACAGGCTTTAAAGCTAAAGAAACTCCATTATATTATATTTCATGGACTGAAAAAGGCACAACAAAAACCGATTTAAAAACCGAAGATGCTACGAGCATTGTTTCTGAAATCTGGGAAGTTCCGACAAAAACCCGGGTAATTGCCAACACACAAACTACCACACATATTATCGAAAAAGTATTCCTTGATAAAGGGAAAAATGCTTCTGAGACACAGGAAAGAAATAGGAGAGAAGGCTCGGAATTCATGTTACTGCCAAACGGTGATATTGTTCTCAAAAATAAAACGCAGGAAAGTAAGCAGACTTATGATCCTGCAACAAAGACTTTTAAAGCGGCAGGACCACCGGCAAAGACGGCAGCTCCAGCTAAAAAGAAAAAATAATTGCAAATAAAAAACCGAGCTAAATACTCGGTTTTTTGTTTTATCGGAACCAGTTTACTGAGTCACTTTAATTTCAAACATCTTGTCCCAGTTTTTTCCTGTAACAAAAATGGTTTTGGTTTTTGGGTTGTAGGCGATTCCGTTAAGAACATCAACATCAGGGTGTTGTGTTACTTTTGATTTTAAATCGGTTAAATTGATAACTGCTTCAACGGCACCGTTCTTCGGATCAATAATCGCAATAGCATCCATCTGATAGATATTTGCATAGATTTTCCCGTCAATCCATTCCATTTCGTTTACTGCTTTGATTTTAGAATTTGCAGTGTATACATTGATATAATCTACTTCCTTAAAATCGGCAGGATTTACAAACCAGATTTTCTCCGTTCCGTCCGACATCAAAAGACTTTTACCATTATTAGACAATCCCCAACCTTCCATTTGCTTAAAATACGGTAGGGTTTTTTCTTTTTTAAACGTATCAGCATTATAAACGTAACCTTCGCCATTTTGCCAGGTAATCTGATATACTTTATTGTTTAAAACCGTGCAGCCTTCGCCAAAAACAGTAGCGGGAAGCTCAACGATTTTATGTACTTTCCCTGTTTTGTAATCTGTTTTGCGTAAAGAGGAAATTCCACGGATATTAGTTCCATTTCCGGCGCCGTTTCCGGTGCTTTCAATCAAAGTGTCGCGATAGAATTCCAATCCTTGGGTATAGGCTTTTAAATCGTGTGGATATGTATTTACGACAGTATAATTCAATAATTTTGGCTGAATGTTGGAAACCAACTCCACGCGATGGGCAGTTTCACTGTTTTCACCTTCGAAATAAACTAATGCTTTAATGTTTTGGTAGCCCAGTTTTTCATTGGCTAAAGCAAAATCAAGCTTCGCATTTCCTTTTACAGAACCGACTTTCTTCTCATTAATATAATATATAATAGAGTCGATGGTTTTGTTTTCAGGGTTTTTTAAAGCCAAAGAAAGCGTCTCCTGAGGCTGATATTGCTCTTTTAAAGCAGCAGAATCAAAAGAAAATAAATTTTCTTCCGCGTTTTTGTTGCCATTACATGAAATTATGGCTGTTCCTAACAAAATGAATGCTAATAAGTTATATGTTTTCATTAAAATAAAATTGATAGAAGCAATATACAACGTTATTTTTATATCTTCAATTGCCTTGCAAAAAAATAAAAAGGTTGTATATTTGCACCGGCAAGTCCTACACGACCAGCTCCTGCAGACTCCTCCAGGGTGGGAACGCAGCAAAGGTATGCGGTTGTAGCGGTGCGATGTAGGTCGCTTGCCATTTTTTTCTTTATTATAATGATCTCCCTTGAGGAGATTTTTTTATTTTAGGGCATTCAAATCTATCGCATGAACCTATCCTGGCAAATTGTCCGTCTTCACCTCAAAGAAACTTTCTCGATTTCCTATGGCGATTATTCTTTTAGGGAAGCGCTTATCATTAAGCTTAATAAAAATGGGGTTTCAGGTTATGGCGAATGCACAGGTATTGATTATTATCATATAAGCCTTTCGGATTTTGATAAAAAATTACATCAGATAAAAGACAATATCGAAAAACAGCAAATCACTCACCCAACAGCATTTTACGATTTTCTGATTTCACTGGAGTTACCGAGTTTTCTTCGTTCGGCGTTGGATTGTGCTTATTGGGATTTATTCGGAAAACTGGAAAACAGAAGTTTTTTATATTTAAACGAATTTGATTTCAATCATTTACCCGAATCGTCAATAACCATTAGCGCTGCGTCAATTGACACGCAGCTCGGGAAAATTCAAAAGTCATCCTGGAATAAATTTAAGGTCAAATGCAATCATTTTGATGAAAAGGAAATTAAACAGCTTTTGAATACGGGAAAATCCGTCGCTCTGGATGCTAATGGAAGTTATACAGCGGAAGAATGTCAATGGCTCGAAAAACTGGAAGCAGCACAAAACTTTACGTATATAGAGCAACCTATGAAACCCGGAAAGGAATATTTTTCTGTGCTGCAATCTGATAAATATCCCAATTGGATGGCTGATGAAGACTGTCAGGAAAACATCAATTTAAAAACGCTGCAACCGCATTATAGAAGTATAAATATAAAACTGGTAAAGTGTGGAGGACTTACGCCTGCTTTGGAGTTGATAAAAAAAGCTAAAGAACTGAATTTCAAAATAATGATTGGCTGTATGACGGAATCTACCATCGGGATTTCTGCCGGAGCCGCATTAACGCCATTGGTGGATTTTGTGGATTTGGACGGCGCCAACCTGATTTCGAATGATATCGCAAACGGAACTAAAATTGTAAACGGAAGCATTCATCTTTCGGAGAAACCGGGATTGGGAATTCAAATCATTTAAGCATAAACTGCCAAATTTTCCTTACTTTCGCAATGATTTTTAGACAAAGGTTACTCTAAAAATCTTAGAAGTCTAATAATCTAAAAAATGAGTAAAGTTGTTTTAATTACAGGGGGTTCTTCCGGAATTGGGAAGTCGGTTGGTGAGTTTTTGCATCAAAAAGGCTTCACAGTTTACGGTACGAGTCGGAATCCAGAAAGAGTTGAAAACTCCATTTTTCCCTTGGTAGCTTTGGACGTCAGAAATACGGAAAGCATCAAAAATGCTGTTGCTGAAGTTATTGCAAAGTCCGGACGTTTAGATGTCGTAATCAATAATGCCGGTGTTGGAATTACCGGTCCGCTCGAAGAAATCCCTTCCGAAGAAATCAAGAATAATTTTGAAACAAACCTGTTCGGGCCAATTGAAGTCATGAAAGCGGTTTTGCCTCAAATGCGGACACAAAAATCAGGCCTGATAATTAATGTAACTTCGATTGCAGGTTATATGGGATTACCTTACCGAAGCGTGTATTCCGCATCAAAAGGAGCTTTGGAACTTATTACGGAAGCTTTGCGTATGGAAACAAAATCTTTTGGCATACATATTACTAATGTCGCACCAGGTGATTTTGCCACGAATATTGCAGCCGGCCGTTATCATGCGCCGCTGGTAAAAGGTTCGGCTTATGAGATTCCGTACGGAAATACGCTGAAAACAATGGACGAGCATGTAGATAGCGGAAGCAATCCAAATGAAATGGCTGCAGCGGTATACGCCATCATTCAAAATCCAAATCCGAACGTACATTATAAGGTAGGCGCTTTTATGCAAAAATTCTCAATTGTTTTAAAACGTGTGCTTCCGGACAAAATGTATGAGA
>NZ_CAMLMK010000039.1 GCF_946481155.1 uncultured Flavobacterium sp. | reverse complement strand
GGAACGGAGAAAATCTTCAAGGCACACTTCTCTCTGAAACGATAAATGAATAAGCTTTAACTAAGAAAACCATTCGCTCAGCGAATGGTTTTTTGTTTTAATACTATACCAAAAGTAAAAATGGATTCCGCCATAGCCCTGATGGGAACGGTATCTTTTTGTCCCGATACAATCGGGACAAAAAATATAGTGCACAGCAGGAATAGGGAAGCCAAGAAGGCCCAAGCAATTCGCTCAAAAAAAAAACCTCCGTTAAACAGAGGCTTCTTTTTATTTAGTTGTTGTAAGCTTTTAAGGCTTCTTTCAATATTTGTACCGATTTGATCAGGTCTTCCTTTTTAAGAACATAGGCGATTCGCACTTCGTCCAGGCCAACTCCTTTTGTGGAGTAAAAACCGGCTGCAGGAGCGACCATCACTGTTTCACCATGGTAGTCATAAGTTTCTAAAAGCCATTGTGCGAAATCATCGGCATTTTGTATCGGTAATTTTGCGATGCAGTAAAAAGCACCTTTTGGTGTTGCTACTTTCACGCCGTCAATTTTATGCAATTCTTCGATTAGGGTATCACGACGGTCTTTGTATTCTGTGATAACGTCATCAAAATAGCTTTGTGGTGTATCCAGGGCCGCTTCACTCGCAATTTGTGCATATGTTGGCGGGCTTAGTCTTGCCTGCGCAAATTTCATAGCTGTTGCCATAACTTCTTTATTCTTGGAAACGATACAGCCGATTCGCGCACCGCACATGCTGAAACGTTTTGAAACGGAATCAATCATAATCGCGTGCTCTTCCAGTCCCGGAACATTCATTACCGAGTGATGGGTATAACCGTCATAAGTAAATTCCCGATAAACTTCATCGGCAATCAGGAATAAATCGTGTTTCTTAACCAATTCGGCTAATTGCAGGATTTCTTCTTTTGAGTATAGATAACCGGTTGGATTACCCGGATTGCATATTAAGATTGCTTTTGTTTTCGGAGTAATCAATTTTTCAAAATCTGCGATAGGAGGTAGAGCAAAACCTGTGTCGATAGTTGAGATTACCGGCACGATATTCACTCCTGAAGCCGTTGAAAATCCGTTATAGTTGGCATAGAAAGGCTCAGGGATAATAATTTCATCACCAGCATCCATTGTGCTGCCCATGGCAAAAAGCAAAGCTTCGGAACCACCTGTTGTGATAATGATGTCAGCTGTATTTATTGGCAATCCTTGCTTTTGGTAATAAGCTGCCAGTTTAGTTCTGTAGCTTTCAAATCCAGCGGAGTGGCTGTATTCCAAAACAGAAATATCTGCATTTTTAACAGCGTTTAAAGCCACTTCAGGAGTTTTGATGTCGGGCTGACCGATATTCAAATGGTAAACTTTATGACCTTTCTTTTTTGCAATTTCTGCATATGGAACCAATTTTCTAATTGGCGATTCAGGCATGTGTTGGCCTTTCAATGAAACTTTAGGCATGATTTTTTATTTTGAGTACAAATTTGCAATATTTTTTACTAATTACGTAAAATGAATTGTTATTAATTTTTTAAAGTTGTAGGAAATTAAAGAATTATGTACTAATTTTCGGAAAAACCAATTTATGAGATTACTTCGGCTAGTCTTTTTATTTTTCGCCTTCACGACGGCTTACGGACAAAACGGATTTCAATGGGAATCTGAAAAAGATAAAATAGTTATTCCGTTTACGTTTGTAGACAACCTTATTATTATTCCTGTGGAAATAAATAATTCCAAGTTGAATATGCTGTTGGATTCCGGATCAGAACCTTCGCTGATCTTCAGTTTCCCCGAGAATGATACCATTCACCTTTACAATACCAAGAAAATTAAAATTTCCGGCATGGGGAATGAAGAAATTGCAGAAGGGATTTTTTCTGAAAATAACATAGCCAATGTAAGCGGTTATAAAGATAAAGGTTTTAATCTGATGGTGATTCTTGACGAAAATCTCAATTTTTCTTCACGTATTGGTGTTCCTGTAAACGGAATTCTGGGCTATTCTTTTTTTAAGAATAATGTCATTGAAATTGATTATCAGAAAAAGAAAGTTATCATTTATAAAGACAAGAAAGTTCTTGAGAAAAGCAGGATCAGATCCTTTACGAAATTGCCCATCAATGTTATCAATGACAGGGCTTATCTATCCGTTAAAACCAAACTGAATGATAAGGAACTGGATTTAAAACTGCTGATAGATACAGGTCTTGGTGATGGTTTGTGGCTTTTCGAAAATGATGTGATCAAGTCTAATAATAATTATTTTACCGATGTTTTAGGGGAAGGTGTTGGAGGTACCGTTTTTGGTAAAAAATCCCGATTAGAAGAAATTCAATTTTCGGACTTCAAGTTTAAATCGCCTTTAGTTTCCTATCCGGATACTGCTTCTTATAAGCAACTTCGTCTTGTGACTAACAGAAACGGATCAATCGGAGGAGGAATTCTAAAACGATTTTGCATGATTATGGATTATAAAGGAGAGCAGTTGTATTTAAAGAAAAATAGCTTTTATGACGATCCGTTTAATTATAACATGAGTGGGATAGAAGTTCAGCATGGCGGTATCGAATGGGTGCAAGAAGGTCTGAAACGTGATTCAAGACCTGGTAGTTCCCTTAATGTTAATGATATCGTTTTTGATAACAGCAATCTGAAGTATCAATTTAAGTTAAAACCAGTATATATTATTGCCTCCGTCCGAAAAGATTCACCCGCAGAAATTGCTGGTTTGCGAGTCGGTGACAAAGTATTGCGAATAGACCGCAGAAATGTCAGTGCTCTATCAAAGCAGAAAATAGATGAAATGCTCCAGGCTGAAGACGGTAAGACTATCGAAATTGAAATAGAACGAAAAGGAGTTAAAAAAGAAATCGAATTCAAGCTCAAAAAGCTATTATAAAAAAATCCCCGCTGCTGCGGGGATTTATAATTTATAGTATTGTTGTTACGATTGCGGACCAGTTTTTGCTTTCTGAAGCACATTTTTCTCTTCCTTAACGATCACTTCACCTTTAATTCGCAATGCCACTTTTCCACCTTCGTAGTTCACAGCATTCGATTCAACGGTAATAGTTTTAGAAATCTTACCCGGATTCATGTTGTATTTCACTTCAATTTTTCCTGTTTTACCAGGCATGATCGGCTCAGTTGGTTTAGTCGGAACAGTACATCCGCAGGTAGACTGCACGTTAGTGATGATCAAAGGAGCATCACCGGTGTTGGTAAATTCAAATGTACGCTGTCCGTTATCTGAATCTTTAGAAACGGTTCCGTAGTCAATAGTGTTGTCTTTTGCCTTGAACTCTATCTTCGGTCCTTTTTGGGCATATGATGCAACGCTAAATGCTAAAATTGCAACTAATCCTAATAATTTTTTCATCTTTTTAAGTTTTAATAGTTATTGTAAAATTACATTGTTTTAATAAATGAACAAATAATTTAACGCTCTTTTTTTATTTGCTCAGTTATAGCTATTTTTGCCTGATATAATTACAAAAAGCATACCAAAGTCATTTCGGGAGCGAAACTTTGGGCTTGCCGGTAATCCCTTTTCCCGCTGTACGTTACAATGCTGTTATTGCGAGTTTGCCCCGGCAATCTCACAAGAACAGGATTTCCACTGCCATCGGGGCTAAAGGAGGAACTATTTGCATTTTTGTAAACGTAATAAACGAATTCAAAGAACAAACAAAATATGACAATTCCAGCACAATTTGAAGCTACGACAGCAGAGCAGAAATGGTACGATTACTGGATGAAAAACAACTATTTTCATTCAAAACCTGATAACCGTACGCCTTATACCATTGTAATCCCGCCACCAAACGTAACGGGTGTCTTACACATGGGACACATGCTGAACAACACCATTCAGGATGTACTGATTCGTCGTGCGCGATTAAAAGGGTTCAACGCCTGCTGGGTACCGGGAACGGACCATGCATCAATCGCTACGGAAGCTAAAGTTGTGGCAAAATTGAAATCGGAAGGCATCAATAAAAATGATTTATCCCGCGAAGAATTTTTAAAACACGCCTGGGAGTGGACCGACAAGTACGGCGGAACTATCCTCGAGCAGTTAAAGCAGTTGGGATGCTCATGCGATTGGGACCGAACTAAATTTACTATGGATCCGGACATGTCGGCTTCTGTAATCCGTTCGTTTGTTGATTTGTACAACAAAGGGATGATTTACCGCGGGTACCGAATGGTAAACTGGGACCCGGAAGCAAAAACAACGCTTTCCGATGAAGAAGTTAATTACGAAGAAAGACAAGGGAAATTATACCACTTAAAATACCAGATTGAAGGTTCTAATGAATTTGTAACCATTGCAACCACCCGTCCGGAAACGATTTTGGGTGATACCGCCATCTGTATTCATCCGGAAGATGAACGTTATTTCCACTTAAAAGGAAAAAATGCTATTGTTCCGATCTGCAATCGAGTGATTCCAATCATTTTCGATGAGTATGTAGATATGGAATTCGGAACAGGCTGTTTAAAAGTAACGCCTGCACATGATGTTAATGATAAGACTTTAGGCGACAAGCACAATCTGGAAATCATCGATATTTTTAATGACGACGCGACTTTAAACAGCTACGGACTGCATTATGAAGGGAAAGACCGTTTCGTTGTTCGCGAAGAAATTTCCAAAGAACTTGAAACGATTGGCGCTTTGGCAAAAACCGAAAATTATATCAATAACGTAGGAACTTCCGAAAGAACGAAAGCCGTTATTGAGCCAAGATTATCAGACCAATGGTTCCTGAAAATGGAAGAATTGGTAAAACCGGCAATCAAAGCAGTTCTGGAAACAGATGAAGTAAAATTATACCCGTCGCGTTTTAATAATACGTACCGTCATTGGCTGGAAAACATCCGCGACTGGAACATTTCACGTCAGTTATGGTGGGGCCAGCAGATTCCGGCTTATTACTACGGTGATGGAAAAGAAGATTTTGTGGTAGCGGAAACCATTGAAGATGCGGTAGCTTTAGCACAGCAAAAGACTGGAAATGCATCTCTACAGGCATCTGACTTAAAGCAAGATGCTGATGCATTAGACACTTGGTTCTCATCATGGTTATGGCCAATGGCCGTTTTCGGGGGCATCATGGATCCTGAAAATGAGGATTTTAAATACTATTATCCAACGAATGATTTGGTTACCGGTCCGGATATTTTATTCTTCTGGGTAGCGCGTATGATTATCGCGGGTTACGAATATGCAGGTGAAAAGCCATTCAATAATGTATATTTAACTGGTTTGGTGCGTGACAAAGAAGGACGTAAAATGTCGAAATCGTTAGGGAACTCACCGGATCCGCTTGGCTTAATTGAAAAATATGGCGCCGATGGCGTTCGTTGCGGATTGTTATTGAGCGCTTCTGCCGGAAATGATATTTTATTTGACGAGTTATTGTGCGACCAGGGGAAAGCTTTTGCCAACAAAATCTGGAATGCGTTCCGTTTGATAAAAGGATGGGAGGTAGCTGATATCGCACAGCCGGAATCTTCAAAGGTAGCCATCGAATGGTATGAAGCAAAATTACAGCGAACACTTGCTGAAATTGAAGACAACTTCGACAAATACAGAATTTCTGATGCGTTGATGGCAACCTATAAATTAGTATGGACTGATTTCTGTTCGTGGTTCCTGGAAATGATTAAACCGGGTTACCAACAGCCGATTGATCGTGCGACTTTCAACAAAGCAATTGAAATGTTGGAAAACAACCTTAAGTTATTGCATCCCTTCATGCCGTTCTTAACAGAGGATATCTGGCAGCGCATCGCCGAAAGAACTCCTGAAGAGGCACTGATAGTTGCGGAATGGCCAACAATGACATCGGCAAATGAAAATTTAATTACGGAATTCGATTTTGCTGCTGAAGTGATTTCGGGAATCAGAACGATTAGAAAAGACAAGAACATTCCGAATAAGGATGCGATTGAATTGAAGGTTGTGAATAATGAAAAAGTATCGGCATTCTTTGATTCTGTGATTTCGAAATTAGGAAATGTTTCTGCTTTGGAATATGTTTCTGATAAAGTGGATGGCGCATTATCTTATCGTGTAAAATCTAATGAGTACTTTATTCCTATCACAGGAAATATAGACATCGACGCAGAAATCGCGAAACTGACAGAAGAGTTGAACTACAACATTGGTTTCCTTAAATCGGTACAGGCGAAACTGTCTAACGAGAAATTCGTAGCCGGTGCACCAGAGAAAGTTATCGAAATGGAGCGTAAGAAAGAAGCAGATGCCTTAGCAAAAATCGCAACCATCGAACAGAGTTTGATGAGTTTGAAATAAAAGAAAATCCCAAGTGAAAGCTTGGGATTTTTTATTAGGATTAAAAAAAAAATTACTCTTTCTCGTCTTCTTCTTTTTCAGTTTCCTTACTCACGACTTTTCCGTCAGTGGAAAGATGCACCGCATAGATTTGCTTTGCTTTCTGAATTTTAACTTCATATAAAGTTCCGTGGTTTGAAGTTTCGGCTTTTTCAGCTTCTTTGATTTTGAAATCAGGGAATTGTTTGGCAATCGTTTCACTTACGACTTTTGGTAAAGCAGCCACGCTGATTTCAGTTTCGGTTTCTATCCAATGGCCGGACTTGTCAAATTTTGCTGAATACTTTTTGTCTTTTAATTTAAAGTCGGCCTCATATTCGGAAGTGCTTTCCATTTCCCATGTAGATTTGGTTACCGACGGGAATTTTGCTTTAAAGCCTTCTTTTACTACTGCCGGAACTTTTTCATTTGCTATTTTTTGTGCGAAAGATGTTGCGCTAAGCATTACAAGGCCCAGCATTACCATGATTGATTTCATTTTCTGAATTATTTTATTAATTTTTATTTAATTTGATAACTAACTTAAAAATGTTGAGCAATCGGAGGTCTGAATGTCTTTGAGATATAATCGGAGATAAAATGGATATTGGTTATTGCAGTAACTGATTCTTTTTCTGTGAAGAGTATTCTATTTGGAATTGAAAACTCCTGAATTACCGGTGTAAAAAGCTGTACAACAATATTGTGGTGCTGAAAGGGTTGATGTGGTTTCTGATCATCACCGTTTTCGTGACTATCAAAAATCCCATCGATGTTGATAAGGTGATCGGTTAAAAAATCAATTGGGGTCATGTCGCAATCTTCCGTTGCTTTGCAATGCTGGTAAATCTTTGGAAGCGAAGGCAATATGGAAAAGTCACCCATTGGCAAACATAAAGTTCCTAAGGTGTAATAAAACAATAACGTTATGACTGTCAGTTGCTTCATTAGATAAATATAATAATTTTTTTGTAGTAATGTTTGATGCGTTTGAAATAAAAGAAAATCCCAAGTGAAAGCTTGGGATTTTTTATTTATTTTAATTATTCGGGAGAACTAATCCTCACCCTCACTTTCGTAAAGTTTATCTTTTTCCGCTTTAACGACATCCCACACAGCAGGATTGTCCGGATCTGCAAAGGCTTTTTGATACGCTTCAATCACTGCAGGATGGTTTTTGTATTTGATTTCAATCCACGTAATTTTTGGAATGCTGAATAAAGCAAACGCTACTGCGCCAAAGCCAAGGGTTCGGACTAATATTTTTTTGTAGTACGCGGATTTTGACATTAGGTACTTTATTATACTCACTAAAGAAATAATAGCGGTAAATACTAATCCAATAAGTAAATTGAAGGAAGCACCAGGCCACTGCATTACGGTGAACAGTATGCCTATGATGACGATGGATAATGTCATGCCGGTACCAATTGCACCTACAATCCTTAATCCGCTAACATTTTGATAGCTTTCTTTCTTGAAAATTCGTCTCAGGCGTATGCTGTTGAATATCGCAAAGCCAAGCACAAAATAAAGCAAGGATATTGTTGTAAGCTGCAGTACGGTAAAAAGCGTCCCGCCGGGGAAATCAATTAAAAAAAAGCTCAGTGATGCTATTGTTAATACGAATAGGCAAACTTCTACATATTTCATTTTATTCTCGTGTGTGTAAGTAAGTCGGCAAATATATAGATTATTTAAATTTACTGCTATTTGTTTTTCAAGCGGTCTGCGATTTCTTTCTGCGATTGCGAGTTTTCCTCTTAAGAAGGATTACGCTTTATCTTTTCGTAAATCCGTTTAACCTGTAAATCGCCCAAGCCGTAGATTCCCTTTGTTTTGCAGAATTCCGTTAAAATGGTTTGGAAGTCGGTGCCCTCTTTCTCCATAATTTCTTTCAGTACACGTTCCGGTCGTCCTACTATATTGGATTCGGAAGGAAACCGTTCCACATTCGCTTTGCAGACTTCCACTAAATTCTCATAACACTCGGATTTAGCGTGTGATAAAAGAAGTAAGGTTTCAAGATCATTGTTCCGATACCCATTCCATAAGGTATTTCCCAGGCGGATATCGGCTTCAGAGAACAAAACTCTGTTTATATATGCTTTTTGAAGATCTTCGGTAGTAGCTTTTCCGAATCCCGTCCAATAATCTGATGCACTGGTAATTTCAGGGAAAATTCTGTATATCTTATATTTTGATGCTTTTTCAGCAAGCAGTGACAGCACAAACCACATATTGACCTGGCAAAACAAATCATTTTCAAACCATAAGTTGATTTCCGAACCATCTGGAATAACATCTAGTTTTTTAAATTCCGTTACTGATTTTTGATAGTATTCTTCTTTTGTGGCGTTGAAGGCTTTGGAAACAAATTCGGCTCTTTGGTCCCAGAATTTTTCAATAGGAAAAGCATCGACCGCTCCTTCAATCAGGCTTTCCCTGCAAACAATTAATTCGCCTTGAATATTGGTCTGATCCAGCTGCCATTTCAGGCAATCGCCGTTTAGAATATGATATTCCGCAGGCATTTACTTTACTTTTTTGATTGGTTTGGGGAGTTTCTTCTTCATCTGGGCAATATTAAAATACATGCCAGGCACAGTGTAACTGCCTTTTTCAAATGCTAAATAATCGCAATCACCTCCTGAGGATTTGGATGTGCTTTCAAAGCTGAGCACGTTTAAGACTACAGTCTCATGATCTGTCGTAATTACATGTAAGCCAGTTTCACATTTTACGCCATCTCCCGAGGCTATAACGGCGGCCGCCAGCCCCTGGAAATTTAAAAAGACCTTTCTTGCCATGACTTCATTTCCGGTATAATGGTACATGTAGGCCAGATAATTCAATAATCGCAAATCTAACGGAAACTCTTTTAGGGATTGATTCGCTAACACAATAAACTGCTGAAAATCTTTCTTGTTCAGATTTTTGCGGCTGTAGTATTTTTTAATTTCTTTTTCTTTAGAGGTTGGGGTGTAAGGTTTGTATTCCGGCTGCATTGTGTACCCATAATAAAGATGGGAATATTGCTCTTCCGACAGCAAAGTATCGTTAGCAGCTAATCTTTTTAACAATGTCGGATAATAGAACTTTGATTTTTTATTTTCAATATTTGCTTTAATTGCTTTGTAATCCGGAGTTTTGAATGTTATTTCCTGACCAAAAACCAAACCTGTCATGGCTATAAAGAGCAACGTTACCGATTTTTTAAGATTCATGTTTGCGTACTTTAATATATCAAATAAGGCTAACGAAGTTGGTTTACGTAAGCGTATAACCCAAAGATACAAAAAGCAGTTTGTTTTGTAAACTTAAACACTTTCTAGTCTTGTATGTCGGATTTTAAAAGGGAGTACAGATTTAAGTCGATGAATTTGCCGTAAAGCAATTCCCCTCGTCGGATAACGCCTTCTTTTGTGAAGTTTAATTTCTCCGGAATGACTTTGCTCTTATGATTTTCTGTGCCACATTTTATTTCAATTCGATTTAATTGTAAGTCAGAAAAACAGAAGTCGATGATTGATTTGCAGGATTTGGTTACAATGCCTTTTCCCTGAACGCCTTCAGCCAGCCAATAGCCGATTTCACCTATTTTATTTTGACTGTCGATTTTGTACACTCCGATTCTTCCGATGACTTTGTCGTTGGCAACGATTACGAAAGCATATTCATTGCCCTCCTGATTGCGCTGCATGGTTCCTTTTACAAAATTCTCAGCGAATTGAACGGTTTGCATCCGGTCGACAAAGGGGAGCCATTCCCTTAAATGCGTTCTGTTTCTGTCGACTATGTCGAAGATGGACTGTGCGTGATTTTCGGTAATCAGTTCAAGTTTGATATCGTGGTCGATTGTTATTGTCATTATATTTTTTCAATTATGCCGAATATCTTTGTTGTCTCATCTACGTAAGATCTGTAAAGATATTTTGTCGGGCTTATTACCTTAATGATTTCTACTGTTATGTTTACATTCAGAAGGTGTTCTGCCTCCTTATTGTTTGTCTCAACTAAATTTAGGATATAGGTATCGGGCTTTGGCCATTTAATACTGTACTTATACACTTCATCATTCCTTTTTTCAATTTGGAAATCATTGGTTCTTGAAATGGTTACACCTTCAAAATAAATTTCGGCATATTTATAGTTTCCGGTCTTGAAGTTATTGATAAGCGCCAGTTCTTTTTTATTTAACTGGCTTTTCTCTAGTTTGCGGTTAAGGATATTGTATCTATACTCGTAGCAGTTACCTTTTGATGGCGGTTTCGCTTCGGATACAATATTTTTCCTGGTGGCAGCAATGATCTGATCGATTATCGTCTGGTTTTTGTAGGTTGTCGTTTCAGGATTGGCAGCTACCGTGCTTGTACCGTCAGTATGTACACAATAAAGAACATTTACGTATTCGATATTTTCCACATCATCGACATAATATTCGTTCTGCGCTTGTGCGATGCTGCTTAGGGAAAAGATCAGTAGCGTAAGAAATATATTTTTCATAGACCGTTGCAGTTTTTTAAAATTTAGTATCGGACAAATTTATTGTTGTTGTCGATTTTTATTGGGTTTTTCGTATACCAGTCAACGAATTTGTCCCATTTGTCTTTATTGGCATTTCTCCATTTGTCAAAATTGTCAAAATCACCCTGTGACAGCAGCCAATAATTATAAGCTTCCAGGTTCCCGTTTTCCAGGAGTTTGTACTGATAATCGAACAGCACGTTTGGATGCGTTTTATGATGACCGAATTGTTTATAATTCTGCAGGAAATTCGTCCTGATACGGTCAAGCGAATTCAGGTCGATTGCTTTTTCAGAGGTGACAGCCAGTAATAATGTTGGTTCATATATCAAAGAAAAGGGCAGCTTTATTTCTTTAGGATTGTCATCGACAGCCATTATTACGTTTTGGGAGAAACTTACTTCGGCAGTCGTTTCGGATGTGAATTTGATTTCGTTTTTATACGTTTCAAATAATAGTTGGCTGATTTCTGAAGTTCTTTTGCTGTTGCGTTCAAGGTTAATGAAAATCTCGCCATACATCATTCCCCATAGTTCTTCCGTTGAATTGCAATAGATCTGTGTTGCCCTGTAATAATTTGAAGGATATTTTGGGTCGGCTTCGATTCCTTTTTCGTAGAATGGAAGTGCATTTTCCGGCTGGTTTTTTTCTAAATAGACATTTCCCTGCTCGAGATATAAAGATCCGGCGTTCGGGAATTTTTTTAAGCCGGCGTTATATACTTCCAGTGCTTTTTCTGATTTTCCGATTATGTCGTAGCTGTTTCCCAGAAGCTGGTAAAGCTGTGTCTGTACGTTTTTGTGGTCGGTAATGGTTTCTAAGATGTTTATGGCTTCATGAAAATCTTTTTTCAGATAATGGGCGTAAGCCAGTTCATACGGATAGTCAAATTTTTCGGAATCTAATTTTTTAGCCTCCTTCAGTAATTTGATGCTTTCGTCCAATTTGCCTTCATCCATCAGCTTAATAGCTTCTTTCCCTTTAGATAAAGCTAATTCTTTATTGGTTTGACTGTTTGCATTTTGAAAGAATAGGGCAGCCAGTAGCATTAAAATTAGTTTATTCATGTTTGTGTATGATTTGGGATTTTATTTTAATAGTTAGGGCAAAATAATTGATACTGTGGTGCCGCTTTCTTTGGTTTGGTAAGGGTAAAAAGTATATTTATCAAAATGATTTTTTACAGATTTCCCTCTTTAAATTTCACCCAAATATAATCATCAACGATTTTATCATTTTTGATTACGCCATTTTTTTTAATGCTTTCCAGGACATACCCGTTTTTCTCTAACGCTCTCATAGAAGCTTTGTTGTATTCAAACACGCCGGCAACTATTCGGATAATATTAAAATTGGCAAAAGTATATTCGGTTATCATTCGGATGGCTTCCGTTGCTATGCCTTTTCCCCAGAAGGGTTCTGCTATGAAATATCCTAGTTCAGCGTTTAGCCTGTAGATATCTTCGTTTAGCCAGATGCCGATTTCGCCGCACAATTGATTATCGTAAAAAATTAAAAAACGTTCTGCCGGCAGTTTGCCGATGTGTTGGTTGAATAATTCGGTGGCATGGGCAACGGTATAAGGATTTGGTGTTCTGTCAAATCCGTTTACTGAAATGTTTGGATTGTTGCGATAATTGGCGAATTCTTCTGCGTATTCGATTTTGTAGTTTCTTAGTTCGATCATTTTATTTGGAGCATTTATATGTGTTAGTGAAATTTTTTTTAGCTTCTTCCCTGGAATCATGCCATTTCAAATTTTAAGATTTATGTGATAAGATCAATTAGGAAGCAAAGGCCGGCAGCGGATTTTAATCCCCTCCACCGCAACCACCACAACCGCCGCCGCCGCAACCACCACCGCCGCAGGAACTCCCACAGGAACTTCCACAGCCTGTACCGCAGCTGCCGCTTCTGTTACTGTTTCTGTTGATATAATTTGTCAACGGTATGAATGAAGCAATCAAAATGGCTGGTCCGACCAAAAAATAATTCCATTCCCAGCTGTTTTCTTCTTTTCTGTTGATGATTTTGGTTTTATATGAATTGGGTAGGGTATGAGTAAAGAAGTAATTTTCCATTCTCCTGGCATAAAAGTAGGATACCCACCACAATAGTACAGTAAAAATCAACAAAAAGGCAATGGGTTTGTCTCTTGAAATTCCAAGGATAAGTCTGCTGATTCCAATACTCATAAGCAAAGCTAAAACCGACATAGCGATCAGAAATACCGATTGAAATTCTTTTGAATTCAGGATATGCTCTTTAATTCGCGTAACAGAATTTTCCAACTGCTCGAAAAGAGGTTTTTTAAGAATTAATTTTGATAATTGAGGATAAGGCATTGGCTCATATTCACTCATTATTTCAATTACACAGTTCTCATAAGGATTATCGGTAGGCGTTTCATCCAGAAGGTTTAAGCGGTTATTCTTCAGAACTTTTACTTTTTGATTGGCAATCAGGTTGTTCAGGACGCCGTGCGTTATATGCTCAATTTTGTTTTTTTGAAAGAATACCAATTCAAAGGCGCTTAAATTGCTTATGACCAGATTGGTTTCAATACCGCAGAGTAAGGCATCGAATCTACGCTTTATGAACGCATCGAGTGCTGCAATTGTAACGCCAGACGTAAATACATAGTAAATTAAAAAATCCGGATTTCCGATGCTCACGAGAATCGGTTTTAGTAAGAAATAAAAAGGAATAAGAGATACGAGAGTCACTATTATAAAGATTTTACTGACTCTGGAAGGTGCAAATCTGCTTTTATTCAAAGGCAAAGAACTTAATTCGTCGTGATATTCCCAGATTTCTTTGGGCTGATTTCCGAAGTTTCTCTCATACAATTCTTTTGTTCTTTGCTTAGCTTTTAAAAATTTTTCCTTTTCGCTTCTGTTGTGCGTTGAGGGAATATGTTCTATTTTTTTCGATAGTAGTTTACATAAATCGGTATACGAATTCGTAAAAATCAAATGCTGATGCCAGACGATATCCACAATTTCTGAAGGAGAAACCATTTCATTAGCAGTAGCCGCTAAATACATGAATTTCTTGTATTCCAGGATGGCTTTTTGTGTAAAAAACAGCGTCCAGTTATTTTCATAAGCCAGCCGGGTTGAAAATCCGTATTCTTCATTTGGATGGTCCAGTTTGAAATCCTGAACAGCCTCCCAAAGTTTAGTATCCATTTTTTTTGCTATGGTTTTGGGGTAAAATTACTCTTTTTTGCGGATTTATTTTGTGGTTCTTTTTCGTCAAAATCAGGTGTTGCGCTTACGTTTGATAAAAAGGACATCGTGCCTTTAGTTTTCCAGATTTTAGTAGCGTAAAGGATGCCCACTATCAATCCTGTCAGTATAAGAAGCAAAGCGATAATTAAATTTGTAGCGGATGGGTTTCGGAAATATATAAATGCTCCGATGAAAGTTCCGAACAAAAGGGGAGAAGCTACAATTTGCAGCCACCCTATTATTTCCATTGTTTTTTCAAAAAATCTTGACATAACTTAGATTTCAAAGTTATTTATTTTTGTTGCTGATTCTTAAGTTTTTCAAGCTTTTCATTCAATCTTTCTAATTCCCTGAGTATGGAATCGTTTTTATCCGTTTTCAAAACCTTATCGACGATTTTTGTCATCCCGTTAATTAAGGAATCGTTTGAGATTGATTTTTCGTTTAACAGCTTAATGGTATCTGTTTCGGAAATCATTTTTTTGCTGTTTCCCAGTTTTACATCGATGATTTTAGGGTCGGTTAATCCGGCATTCGCAATTCTGAATTCTGAATCTTCGGGAATCATTAGCTCGCTTTTAATACTTGCTTCAATCAAAATCTGACCACGGGGAGTAAGTTCTATTTTTTCAATTTCTCCAATCTCAATTCCTTTTATGAGAAAAACTGACGCAGCGGTCAATCCTTCGGCATTATCTGTTTTGAAATAAAACGTTTTCTCTTTTGTACAGGAGCACAGTAGCAGCAGTAGTGTGAGGGCTGGAATTTTATACATTTAACGGTTTTCTTCTTCGTTGTTAAAATTACGATTATTTAATAGCTTTCAGAAGTTGAAAGGGTTGAAAGTAGCTATTTTCAGATGAACAGGTGTTTGCATAGCCTTTTTACCAATTCGATACTAATAAGCAGTATGCCCAAAGCTGCGCTTCCATACGTTCTCCAATACCGCATTTTAGAAGGAAGTTCTCTTTCAAGACCTTTTGCATGAAGTTTTCTTCTTCCTTTCTGGTCCAGGGAATAGGCCCACAAGATTATGATACCGCAAAATAGGCCCATCGCAATCAAAATAAATATATTTATGTCCTCAAGATATATCATTTTGCGTTACTTTTCCGGTTGATAACAAATTAACAGTCAGGCTTAGTGTACTGTAAATTTAGCGAAAAGAATTGAAGTGGAAGTGGATAATTCCTACGAAAATCAGAAATTTAATCCAGCTTAAAAAGGGCGTTCATATGTTTTCTTTGTACTGCTTTTGGTAAGTTTCTTAAAAAGATATTGCGTAGCCAAATGCCAAACTCGTTTTCCATATGTGCCATTTTTCCAAAAGTCCAGCTGGTATTTACGATGGCATGTGCTTTTTTGCGTCGGGCTTTCTCATAATATTTAAACGTATTTTCAATTGGCATTCCGCTCTCCAGAAGTCTTCCTAAAACATAAGCATCTTCAACGGCCTGGCAGGCACCTTGCCCTAAATTTGGGGTTGTGGCATGAGCGGCATCACCAATTAAACAGACATTTTCATTCTGCCATTTGTCAATCGGCTTTAGATCCATGATGTCACTTATGATAATCTGATTCTCAGGAGTTGCAGCAATTATGTTTTGAATATCAACGTGAAAGTCGCTGAACAGTTCTATCACGTTTTGCTCGCCTAATATAGCATTTTTTGCATTTATCAAAGCAAACCAATATACTTTTGCCTCACTGATTTTCACAAAGCCGAATCGTTTTCCTTTCCCCCAGGCTTCATTGATTTCGGTATGATATTTTTCCGGCAGTTTCATGTCGCAGATGCCTCTCCAGCAAATTTGTCTGGCATCTCTCAAGGTACTTTTTTCAAAAAGCTGGTTCCGAACGACCGATTTTATGCCATCGGCACCAATTACGAGTTTACTTTCGAACGTTGAATTGTCTTCGAAAGTTAGTTTAAATACTTCTTTCTTCTCAATTTTTGAAAGTCGCTTTGAAAGCCTGATGTTTTCATAACCGACTTCATCAGCCAGTATTTTTTGCAATTTGCCCCTATGAATCGCAATGTTGTGAACGGCATGTTTTTTCTCGTATTCCTTTAAATCTACTACGGAAATAGGTTTTAGTTGTGCATCGGTAATTTTTATATAAGAAATTTTGTTTCCGGCTTTTTCAATTTTATCCTGAATGCCCAGTTTTTGAAATACCTGCATTGCGTTGTTTGCAATTATGATTCCTGCGCCGACGGGTTTAATTTCCGGGGAGGCTTCGAAAACAGTTACCTGCAATCCTTTTTGCTGAAGTGTTAACGCGGTTGTCAGTCCGCCAATTCCTGCTCCGATTATCGTCACTGCTTCTGGTAATTGCATGTTTTTTTGGAGATTATTCATTACTTTAAAAATCGCAGTTGTTCCTTTAAAAACAACATTCCTTCGCTTGCATTCATGGGGATCACCGTTACCGGATTTGCGATATCATATAAGGTTGCGGGCTTTGGATCGATATAATAAACCGGAACTTCATCGCCGGCAAAATGGATGACGCTCGCAGCTGGATAAACTTGCAAAGAAGTACCGATTACGATTACGATATCCGCTTCCTGAACAATCTGAACAGCTTCTTCAATGGCAGGAACTTCTTCGCCAAACCAGACAATATGAGGACGGAGCTGATTACCTTCAGAATCAAGTTCTCCCAAATGCAAATCTGTTTTCCATTCGAAGATTAAATCGTGCAGTTTGGTGCTACGTACTTTAAATAACTCTCCATGAAGGTGCAGTACATTTGTACTTCCGGCACGTTCGTGTAAATCGTCGACGTTTTGGGTGATAATGGCAACATCAAATTCCTGTTCCAGTTCGGCCAGAATTTGGTGGCCTTGGTTGGGGTGCGCTTCCAAAAGCTGTGCGCGGCGTTTATTGTAAAAATCAAGTACCAATTCCGGATTTTTTGCCCAACCGATGGGAGAAGCGACTTCCATAATGTCATGACCTTCCCAGAGTCCGTCGGCATCTCTAAATGTTTTCAGGCCACTTTCGGCGCTCATTCCTGCTCCGGAAAGAATAACCAGTTTCTTTTTCATAACGGTTTTGCTAAAAATAAAACCTCAAAAAAGTGAATAATATTTGAGGCTTCAGGGTATGTAATTTCTATCATTATACTTTTCCTAAAGTATATAATTGGTCCATGGTTGGCATAGCGCTTCCGCCTTCCGGTTCCAAAGTAATTCCGAAGGCTTCTGCATCATAGGTTTTGTCCACTTTATACATCCTGGACGTATCCGCCGTGGCTTTGTCTAATAGTCCAATGCTGGTCGGTGTAAGAGGATCCATTTTCAGTGACCAAACCTGATAGACCATTCCTTGAGGAGCTTCCGGTAAACCTTCAGCGTCGATGTACACTTCCTGAGTGGCTTTATTCCAATATACTTTAGCAAGTGCTGTTGGTGCTGCGGCCTGACCTCCCAGGACTACCATTACATTATTTTTATCGCGGATGATATTCAGAATATTTTCGGAAGCTTTATTTTTATCCTCAAGCGTTACAATCGTTTGCTGCATTTTATCAAACTCCGATTTGTTTTTCTCTCTTTCTATATTGATAATGCCATCCATTTGATCATTCATATAAATGTACAGGTAGCCTGCTCCTAACAAAATAACGATGGAAGCCGCCCAGCCCATATATTGTGACCAGTTGGTTTTCGATTTCTTTTTGACGACTTTTAGATTGTTTCCAAGGAGCTCCTGACGGATTTTGTCATAGGTTTCAGATGAAATATTTGGGGACACACTATGCGCCAGGTTGATTACTGCTTTTTCGATCGCAGCTATTTCTGTGCGGATGGCGGGACTGTCTGCGGCCATTTGTTGTACTTCAATCGCTTCTGCTTCAGAAAGTTTTCCGAAAACATAAAGCTCTAAAACACCACTTTCTATATACTCTCTGCTGTTCATTATACTCTCAATAGGTTTCTTAATTCATTAATGCAATTTCTGCTTTGTGTTTTGACTGTTCCAAGCGGAATTTCGAGTGCATCGGAAACTTCCTGTTGGGTATAGCCTTTAAAAAACAGTAAATCAATTAACTGAATACATTTGGGTTTTAATTTCTTGACAAACTCCTGAATACCAATCGTATCTATCTTATTGTTGATTCTGGCACTGTCATCAAGTATATGTACGAAATTATCGGCTGATAAGTTTTTCTGATTGTTGTTAAAGTCTTTTGAACGCAATTTGTCAATAGCTGAATTCCGGGCAATATTAAGCACCCAGGTAAAAAAACGACCCTTGCTTTCATTGTAGGTATCAATGTTTTTCCAGATTTTAACGAAGGTCTCCTGAAGCACATCTTCCGATTCTTCTTTGTCTTTGATGAGGTTGTAAATAACACCAAAAAGACTTTTGGCATACATATCATACAAAAGCGTGAACGCTTTGTCGTCTTTTTTATAAATTAGCGGCAATAATTCTTCTTGTGTCATGCGTAGGAATTAACTTGGTCTAAAATAATAAACAATATCTAAACTTCCGCATTTTTAATGGAAAACCTTTTGTCTGACGCCGATTATCTGAAATATCTGGAAGAATTTATTACTCCTAACCGAAAAGAGGGCTTTTTAAAGGTTCTGGACTATCGAACCAAGCATTTTACCGTTGCTGTTGAGGATTTGTTCCAGTTGCACAATACCAGCGCGGTAATGAGGAGCTGTGAGGTTTTTGGAATTCAGGAGTTGCATGTGGTGGAGCAGAAGTATGGAAAGAAAATCGATAAAGAAATAGCGATGGGTGCTGAAAAATGGGTAGATATTCATCGTTTCAGTACGAATCAGGAATGCATCGACAACCTGAAGGCAAGAGGCTATCAGATTATTGCTACTACGCCGCATGAAAATGATAGCTTACTGGAGGATTTTGACATTTCAAAACCTTCAGCATTGTTTTTTGGCACGGAACGTCTTGGTTTATCCGATGAGGTATTACAGCAGGCTGACGGGTACTTAAAAATACCCATGGTGGGTTTTACCGAAAGCCTTAATATTTCGGTTTCAGCGGCGATTATCATTCAGAATCTCACAAATAAATTGCGTCATTCGGATATAAAATGGAAATTATCGGAAGAAGAATTACTGGAAAAGCGAATCGACTGGACCCGAAAATCGATTAAGGATATTGATTTTATTACAAAGAAGTATCTGGAGTCGAAAGTCAAAGGTTGAAAGTCAAAAGTCAAAAGTCGAAAGTCAAAAGTCAAAAGTCGAAAGTCAAAAGTCAAAAGTTGAAAGTTGAAAGTCAAAAAGTGAGAGGCTATCTGTTTTCTGCTGCCTGCCTTCTGCTATCTGAAGCTACTTCGTCTTCTTCAGTAGCTTATAATCCTCGTAACAGCCTTTAATCGCATCCATAATCTGAAGGTCGTTAGCAGTTTCAATAAAAGCATCAGAATAATTACATCCTTTCAAGATGTCTTTTATTTCTTTTTTGTCTATGCTTAAGATGGCTGATACAGTTTCGCGGTCGTATTTGGAAGCCAGGACGTTTCGGATCGTTTCATCCTTTTTGAATTCCTTGAGCTTTTTCATCTCTTTCGGTTTTTTGCCAAACACATTATAAAGTGCGTCGGCAGGATTGGTCAGAGATCCCAAAACTTTTCCGATTTGAGAAGAAGAACTTCCACCGGATTCATACCCGTAGGAAAGCCCGGAAATACTATATCGCTGAGCGTCATTTAAAGCAATAAGCTTAGTGTCTACTTCGATGTAACCTGTAAGTAAGTATCTTGGAATGAATATTTCTTCAATCGCATAGGCTTTTTCGGTAAGCTTTACTTTGAAGCCGGTTTTGCTTTTAATCCAGTCGGCAGAAACGCGAATTTTAATTGATTGAAAACCGATATAGGAAAAATGGAGCGTATCGTTAACTTTCGCATCGATTTCGAATTCCCCTCTTCCGTTAGTGGTAGTTCCTTTTACCGAATTAAGATTGATAACATTTACATCGCTTTTAGGAAGCAGGTGGGATTCGTTTACAACGATTCCGGATATTTTAGTAACGGTTGCTTCCTGTGCAAAGGAAGAAAACGAAAATAAAGCCAATAAAAAAACTACAAAATATTTCATACTGTTTTAGAAAGGTCTAAATGTACTAGATATTTTGTAGTTTCTGTTTCTATTAGAAGAAAATTAACAAAAAGAATTAGCTTCTTCTTGGTCTTCTGGGAGCTGGACTATCAGAACGTCTCGGTGTGGTACCACCCGAACGGCGCTCATTGCGTGGTGCTCTTTCCGATGAAGAAGAATCGCTTCTTCTTTCCGGACGATCAGCACTTCTTGATCCGCCAAAACCTCCACGGCTTTCGCTTCTCGGTGCTCTTTCACGATCTCCGCCAAAGCTTTTACGCTCTCCGCCGAAACCGCCTCTGCGCTCTCCACCAAAACCGCCTCTTCTTTCGCCACCAGAACTTCTTCCGTTATGGTCACGTCTTCCGCCACCGTCGTTTTTAGAAATCTCAACGTTGATACGTCTTCCTTCTAACTGAACGTTGTTTAAGACTTCCATTACTTTGTCAGAATGCTCAGCATCAGTATTAAAGAAAGAGAAACCTTCTTTAACGTCTACTTTGAAAACGTCATCACGACCTAAGTCTAACGTTTCTTTTAAGTAATCTTTCAATGACATCCAATCGAAGTTGTCTCTTGAACCGATGTTGATGAAATAACGAACCGCATCACCGGCTTGAGGAGCTCTTCCTTCAGAACTTCTTTCACCGCCTGGCTGGCTTGATAAATCTCTTTTCTTTTTGTAGTAGCTGATGAATCGGTTAAATTCTACTGATACCATTTTCTTGATTAACTCTTCTTTAGATAAACCATCTAAAACTTCGTTAATTGCCGGTAAGTAGTTATCGATTTCGTGATCAACTTCTGTGTCTTTAATCTTATTCGCTAAGTGCAACAACTGAATTTCGCAGATTTCAATTCCGTTTGGAATCGTTTTCTCTTCGAATTTCTGTTTGATGATTCTTTCGATAGCCGAAATTTTACGTAATTCGCTTTTCGTAATAATTACGATAGAAGTACCTAATTTTCCTGCACGGCCTGTACGACCTGAACGGTGGTTGTAGGTTTCGATTTCATCCGGTAACTGATAGTTCACTACGTGAGTAATGTTATCAACGTCGATTCCACGAGCCGCAACGTCTGTGGCAACAAGCATTTGAATCTGACGACCACGGAACGATTTCATTACCCCGTCACGTTGTGCCTGAGATAAATCCCCGTGCAAAGCCGCTGCGTTGTATCCGTCTTCGATTAATTTTTCGGCAACTGCCTGAGTGTCTCTTTTAGTACGACAGAAAACCACAGAGAAAATATCCGGGTTAGCATCCGCCAAACGCTTTAAAGCCTCGTAACGGTCACGGGCATTTACTAAGTAAAATTCGTGTGATACCGTTGCAGAACCTGAGTTCTTATGTCCAACTGTAATTTCTACTGGGTTAGACATGAATTGTTTTCCAATACGTGCTACTTCAGCAGGCATTGTTGCAGAGAATAACCATGTGTTTTTCTCTTCCGGTGTGTCCGATAATATGGAACAAATGTCATCATAGAATCCCATGTTCAACATCTCATCTGCCTCATCTAAGATACAAAAATCGATGTTTTTGATGTTTACAAGACCTCTGTTGATCATGTCCTGCATTCTACCTGGTGTAGCCACAATAATCTGTGCGCCACGTTTTACCTCTCTAGCTTGTTCTGTAATGCTTGCACCACCATAAACAGCCACAGTATGTAACCCCTTTATGTACTTTGAGTATAGTTTAATCTCGTTGGTGATTTGTAAGCATAACTCACGTGTTGGCGACAAAATTAATGCCTGAGTATTTCTGTTCTCAGCATCAATTTTCTGAATTAGCGGAAAACCAAAAGCGGCGGTTTTCCCTGTACCTGTTTGCGCTAGGGCAACTAAATCTGTGTTTTGTTCCAATAGTACTGGAATCGCTTTTTCTTGCACTTCTGACGGATTCTCAAATCCTAGATCTTTAATCGCCAGCAGTAGCGACTCATTCAATCCTAATTGTTCAAATTTATTCATAAAATATTTTAAATTGGGTGCAAAGGTATTGATTATTAATGGAATAAACTAATGCAAAACCCAATATTAAAATTTTATTACTACTTGAAAATCAATTAGTTAATTTTTTAAAAAGGACGTTAAAAGGGCTACGGCCTTACCGCGATGGCTTATTGCGGCCTTTTCTTCGAGTGAAAGTTGTGCAAATGTGTAAGAAAATCCATCTGCAATAAAAATAGGATCATAGCCGAAACCGTTCGTGCCACGTGGTTCTTTTATGATTTCACCGTTGATGATTCCAGTAAAAAGATGCTGTTTTCCGTCCAGATTGAGCGCAATTACGGTTTTGAAATTAGCTTTTCTATTGGTTTCAGTTTCAAGTGTTTGTAGAACCTTGTTAATGTTATCAGCGTCATTGCGTTGCGGACCGGCATAACGTGCGGAATAAACTCCAGGCGCTCCGTTTAAGGCGTCGATTTCTAATCCGCTATCGTCGGCGAAACAGTTATAGCCGTAATTTTCGGTCACATAATTGGCTTTTAGTATCGCGTTGCCTTCAATGGTGTCGGCAGTTTCGGGGATATCAACATCACATCCGATATCTTCCAGGCTCAAAATCTGAATATCGGAAGGAACCAATTGCTGAATTTCCTTAATCTTATTTTTATTGTTGGAAGCGAAAACGAGTTGCATGGTGTAGGTTTAAAGTTGTGACGGCAAAGTTAGGGAGTTTTGCAGTGATATCCTCTGGAATTTCATCGGGAACAATGTTAAAAAAGTATAACTTTGAACCAGTTTTTAAAATCAAAAAAAATGAAAAATCATCATCAAAATCAAATCACATTTATTTGTTTACTATTAGTTCTTGTTTCATTTGTTACGTCCGCACAAAACAGCAAAGTGACAAAAAACAGCATTCCAATTGAAGTTAAACCTGACTTAGTATACCTGGAAAAAGATGACAGCAATCAATACCTGAATTTCGATTTGATAATCACTAATAACAGCAAAGTCAATATTATCCCTACAACGGTTGAGGTTTCGATATTTGACGATAAGGGATTGTTGACACACCGCGATTTTATTAATTTATACAGCCGCGAAAGTTTGGAATTGGCGCAACAGAAGGTTATTGCGCCTCAAGGCATCCGCATGATTTATAACCCGTTTACGGTTTTGGATAAGAACATTCCGATTCACACGATGAAATATGAACTTTCTTTTCAATCTGAAGACGGTAAAGAAAATTTCCTGACTGAAGTGAATGTTGCTCCTAAATTTTATCAGACAAAAACCAACCTGATTCTGCCGGTAAAAGGAAGAGTTTTGATTTGGGATGGACATGATTATTCCTCGCACCATAGAAGATTCGATTACACCGATCCTTATTTCGTGAAAAGAGGTTCAATGACGAATTTTCAGCGTTATGGCTACGATTTTGTCGTTGTGGATGAAAAAGGTACGATGTATAAAGGCCAGGAGAAAGTACATATTGAATGGTATGACGACAAGCACGATTCGAATTCCGATTATTATGGTTTCGGAACAGCTATTTATGCGACAGGGGACGGAGTAGTGGTTGATGCTCAGGATGGTGTGGAAGACAATCGCACGTTCAATGAAGCCGATTTAGCCAAAAACGAAAAAGCATATGGTGGAAATTACATTATCATCGATCATTTAAATGGTGAATTCAGCTGGTTCGGACATTTGAAAAAAGGCAGCGTAAAAGTCAAAAAAGGTGATAAAGTCAAACAAGGAACTGTTATCGGCGCTATGGGTGCTTCCGGAAGTTCGTTGTTTCCGCATTTACATTATGAACTGCGCAATGGCGACGGAGCAAATCACGTTGAAGGCTTGCCATCTTACTTTACAAACTATACGAGAATCCTCGGAAGTAAAAAAGTGCCGGTTAAAAAAGGATTGGTGAACAGCGGGAATATTGTGGAAAGTAAATAATCTTTCCAAAACCAAAAGTATATAAAAAGCAAAAAGCCGAGGTGGAGCCCCCGACTTTTAAGGTGAACGTGTAACCACATTTCTGTGCGTTCGGGTGCAAATGTAAGTCAAAGTTTTAAAACAGCGCCTATATTTATGATAAAATTTAAATAAAATTGCTGTCTGTATCTATTTTTAAATTTATTATGATAGGAAAATAGAAATAGTTACTTTTGGACCGGTTAAAAATCAGAATTATACACTTTTGAATTATGGTTAAAGATTTATTTGAAAGAATACAAAAAAATAAAGGTCCGTTAGGAAAATGGGCTTCACAGGCAGAGGGTTACTATGTGTTTCCTAAATTGGAAGGTGAATTAGGGCCAAGAATGAAATTCCACGGAAAAGAAATTCTTAACTGGTCGATCAATGATTATTTAGGATTGGCTAACCATCCGGAAGTACGCAAAGCAGATACTGATGCAGCAATGCAGTTTGGAGCGGCTTATCCAATGGGTGCCCGAATGATGTCAGGTCATACAAAATACCACGAGCAATTAGAAAATGAATTGGCGGCTTTCGTAATGAAAGAAGCGGCTTATTTATTGAACTTCGGTTATCAGGGAATGGTGTCTATCATTGATGCTTTGGTGACAAAGAACGATATTATTGTATACGATGTTGATTCGCATGCGTGTATCATTGACGGTGTCCGCCTTCATATGGGAAAACGTTTTACGTACAAGCATAACGATTTAGAGAGTATGGAGAAAAACCTTCAGCGTGCTACTAAAATGGCAACTGAAACCGGAGGTGGAATTCTTTTCATCACGGAAGGTGTTTTCGGAATGCGAGGTCAGCAAGGGAAGCTGAAAGAAATCGTTGCAATGAAAGAAAAATACAATTTCCGTTTGTTGGTAGACGATGCGCACGGTTTCGGAACGCTTG
>NZ_CAMLMK010000038.1 GCF_946481155.1 uncultured Flavobacterium sp. | reverse complement strand
CCCCCCACTCTTTCCCTACACGACGCTCTTCCGATCTACCATTGTTTCCAGCTGTTAATTCTGCAAGAATAGCATCAACTTCTGCTTTTGTCATGTACGGTGCATTAGTACCCGGTTTGTTTGTATAACGCAAACTCATGATAAATCCGTATCCTTCAGACAAAGCGTGGAAAGCTTTAGCTCCGGAATCAGTAACCAATTTAGCTTTACCTTCTTTTAGATAGAATACCGCTCTTACTGCAGCAACAATTGCTAACTTTTGCTTGATAATTGCAATCTGAGCATCACGTGTCGCATAATCTCCTGCAACAATTGCTGCTCTACCGGTTCTGAATGCTAATTCAATATCTTCTCTTAAAGTACCAAAATCAGAATCTGCATCAACCTGATTAATATAGCTGCTCCAGAATTTATATACTGGGTTTGGTGTAGCTAGTGGGTTGTCAGCACCGTAGATGTAACCGTAAGCTTCATCCCATAAGTGTTCCATTTTGGTATAGTTTTTACCAGCTTCCAACACTTTATTATCATTATTTGCACGGTTGCTTCCTTCGTCAAGAACTGCTGTACTTAAATAATTATTTACAATCTGATCCATGAAACAAGCACCCATCATACCTTTTAAAAGTACTTGCTGAGGCTCTAAACCATTAGCTGCAAATAATCTTTTTGAAGTACCATCCATATAATAACCTGCATTTCCTGCCGAAGCTGCTGAACCAACACTAGCCAAGTTTGCATCATTAAATTGAGCTTCAAAAAATGCTCTGACACTTACCTGCTCTGCTGAAGAACCACCTCCGTTGAAGTTCACGAAGAAATCTTTTGAGCTAGCCGTTTTATCCTTAAGTTGTTTACCTGAAGTATTTAACGCTGTATTACCGAATTCGTTGTTTGTATTAGCAAACATATTAGTCATTTTCGTCACGTCAACAGCAGCATCTGCAGTAGCTTGATTTTTAATATAAACTCCCATTTCATCCAACATTAAAATTCTGTTGGTTTGACCACTATGATCAATAGTAGTAGTTCCTCCTCTTTCAAAAGTATACGTAGAAGGCACAGTGTAATTAAAAGTTGGCTCCGAAGTTGAATCATCGCTAGAACAAGATACAGCAAATAAAGCCACAACTGGTAAGGATGCTAAGAGTACATTTTTGAAGTTCATATCTCTTTATTTAGATTGAGTTAAAATAATTTTCGAGTGCAAATATATATACTCATTCTAAATAAGCAAAAAATTATTTAGAATATTTTTAAATAATTTTTAACAGGAAATATTAATGATAAATAGTAAAGATTTTAAGTGCTTCATTATAAGCACTTTCGAAGCTCATCGGGCTTAAATTGGTGTCGGCTTTTGCTGCTGTAAAGTACGAAAGCATCTTTTCTGTAGGCATATTTCCGGTTAGATCGTCTTTCGCCATCGGGCAGCCGCCGAATCCCTGAATTGCTCCGTCGAAACGTCTGCAGCCCGCTTTATAGGCCGAATCAATCTTTTCAAACCATCTGTCAGGCGTGGTATGCAAATGGGCACCAAATTCAATGTTAGGGTATTTTGGAATAAGGTTGGAAAACAAATAATCAATAACTTCCGGTGTAGAGGTTCCTACTGTATCCGAAAGCGATAAGATTTTCACACCCATGTTCGCCAATTTCTCGGTCCACTCCCCTACAATCTCAACATTCCACGGATCGCCATACGGATTTCCGAAACCCATTGAAATATAAGTAACTACTTCTTTGTTGGTTTTATCGGCGATATTTAAAATCTCGTCAAGAGTTACTAAGGATTCTGCGATGGTTTTGTGGGTATTACGCATCTGGAAATTCTCCGAAATGGAAAATGGAAAACCCAGATATTGGATTTCAGGATGAACAGAAGCATTTTCAGCTCCCATCGTATTGGCAATAATAGCCAGCAATTTACTTTGGGTTTGCGATAAATCCAGTTTGGCTAATACCTCAGCGGTATCCTGCATTTGTGGTATCGCTTTCGCGGAAACAAAACTTCCAAAATCGATCGTATCGAAACCCACACGGAGCAACGACTGAATGTACTGCACTTTCTTATCCGTCGGGATAAACTCTTTGATACCTTGCATGGCATCGCGCGGGCATTCAATGATTTTGACCTTTTCTGTTTTCATCGCCACCAAATGTAAGACTATTTATGCTTTTTCTAAAATCTTTTTATTGATGGCTTTCACCAATGCCGGCCCTTCGTAGATAAAACCGGTGTATAGTTGTACTAAGCTTGCTCCTGCATCCAGTTTCTCGATGGCATCTTCTGCGGTATGGATTCCGCCTACGCCAATAATAGGAAATGCTTTATTGCTTTTTTCAGAAAGAAAACGAATGACTTCCGTAGAGCGTTTTGTCAAAGGTTTGCCTGAAAGTCCGCCCATTTCAATTCTGTTGATGGATTGTAAACCTTCTCGTGAAATAGTAGTATTCGTAGCAATCACTCCCGCAATCTGTGTTTCTTTTACAATGTCAATGATATCCAAAAGCTGCTCATCAGTTAAATCCGGAGCGATTTTCAATAATATTGGTTTCTGCTTTTGCTTAGTGATATTTTTATTTTGTAACGTCTGAAGCAATTGTGTCAGCGGCTCTTTATCCTGAAGCGCACGAAGGTTCGGGGTATTCGGAGAACTTACATTCACTACAAAATAATCGACATAATCATATAAGACATCGAAACAGATTTCATAATCCTTAACTGCATCTTCGTTGGAAGTAACTTTATTTTTACCAATGTTTCCTCCAATTAAAACACCGTTGTTGACATTCAGTCGTTTTACCGCTTCTTCCACGCCGCCATTATTAAAACCCATTCGGTTAATGATGGCCGAATCTTCCCTTAAGCGAAACAAACGTTTTTTAGGATTTCCTTCCTGGCCTTTCGGGGTGATGGTTCCGATTTCGATAAAGCCGAAGCCGAAATTCGAAAGTTCTTTATATAATTTAGCATCTTTATCAAAACCAGCTGCGAGTCCTACCGGGTTTTTGAATTTCAGTCCGAAGACCTCACGCTCCAGTCTTTTATCGTTTACGGTATAAAGCGATTTGATGATTGCGGTTACTCCTGGAATTTTTGATAGGATACGAATTGCAGAAAATGAAAAGTAATGCACTTTCTCCGGATCGAAGCAGAAAAGTATCGGACGAATAATTTGCTTATACATGATGTGTTGTGTTGTGGTGCAAAAATAGTAAGATTTCCTTATTTAAAAACAGAATATTAGAGGTTCCTTTTCTATTCTTAAAAAAATATAAGACAAAACTTATTTACTGTTGATTTTTCGTATTCTAAACCATGACATTCCATAAATTCTTAACTTTGTTATTCGTTTTTGTTTAATTTAATTTTCACCGTCATGTTTATAGTAAGAGAAATATTTTACCTGCAATTTGGCCGCTATAAAGAAGCCAAAGCACTTGCCGACGAAGCTGTTGGACTTGGACTTATGACACAACCGGCTGGAGGTCGTATCCTAACCGATTTTACCGGGGAAGGGTACCGACTCATATTCGAATCGCCCTATAAAACCCTTGCGGATTTTGAGGCGGATTTAAGCAGGGAAATGAGCGCAGCAGCCTGGCAGGAATGGTATGAAAAATTTAAACCGTATGTTCGCCATTCGGAAAGAGAAATCCTGAAGCAGATTGCCTAGTATTATTATCAACCAACACCAATCCCTAAATCAATAAATGAATTTTGAACTGTTGACCACAGAAAACCTTATCCTGAGAAAAATAACTCCGGAGGTATATGATTTTGTCTTTTCTGCTTATGATGATGGCGAACTGAAAGCTTTCTTAGGTTTTTCGACTGATGAGGAACTCGAAAAAGAAAAAGATAAATTCAGAAAAGGAATGGCGACCTACAACCGTTCTTTCCTAAATTTTCAGATAATTGACAACGAAACAAACGCCATTATCGGCGCTTGCGGATTTCATACGTGGTATGTTGATCACGGCCGTGCTGAAATTGGCTATGCCTTAAACAGTGATTCCCATAAAGGTAAGGGTGTGATGACCGAAGCTTTAAAAGCAGTTCTGGATTATGGGTTCAAAAAGATGGATCTCAACCGCATTGAGGCATTTATCGGGCCAAAAAATGAAGCTTCCTTACGTCTGGTACAAAAACTGAATTTCACTAAAGAAGGTCATTTGCGCAAGCATTACTGCAAGGACAACATCATGGAAGATTCACTGGTATTTTCACTGTTGAAGGACGAATATCCTATATAAAATTCTTAACTTTTTGTAAGGAAAAAAGATGGAAGGTATTTTGTAAATTTGATATATCAATGATTTTCAAAAGTTTACATTATGAAACATTCTTCCAAAATCGTCGCTCTTCTCGTTTTTTCATTGCTGCTGACTTTCTGCAGGCAACAGGAGGCTAATCGCGAAGTAAGTCTGAATGATACAACAGTAGTCCCTCAAACTGATAAATGTGATGATCCCGATGCGCCAATTGAATGTTGCTTTGCCAACATGCCGAAACAACTAACTTCTACCATGGTTATTCCTGATGACGGGACTAAAAGTGAGAAGCTGGTCATCAACGGGACTATATATAAAAAAGATAAAACGCCTTTTCCGGATGTGATTTTGTACGCTTATCATACGGATGCCGAAGGTGTATATTCTAAAAAAGGAAACGAAACCGGCTATCAGAAATGGCATGGCTCTCATCATGGCTGGTGCAAAACCGATAAGAAAGGACAGTACCGCATTGAAACGATTCGCCCTGCTTCCTATCCAAAAACAACGGCGCCGCAGCATATTCACTCCGCTATCAAAGTTCCCGGAAGTAAGGCTTTTTACATTACCGATTTTATGTTTAAAGACGATCCAAACCTTCCAAAAAAACTTGAAAATAAGTATTCGCTTCAGGGCGGTTCCGGAGTTGTGGATGTTAAGAAAGTCGGCGATGCCTGGATTGGCAGAAGAGACATTATTCTAAATTGATTCCAAAATAAAAAAGCCTCCAAATGCGGAGGCTTTTTCTAATTATCTTCTTCAACAGTATGTGATTTGGAATACACACGCCATTTTTCGATACATTCTTTAATATCGTTTGGCATTTCAGTATCGAAACGCATGAATTCTTTTGTCGTCGGATGTTCGAAGCCTAAGGTTTTTGCATGAAGCGCCTGTCTTGGCAATGTCTTAAAACAATTATCGATAAACTGTTTGTATTTGGTAAACGTTGTTCCTTTTAGGATCAAATGCCCTCCATAACGCTCATCGTTAAACAAGGTATGTCCGATATGTTTCATGTGAACACGGATTTGGTGGGTACGTCCTGTTTCCAATCTGCAGGATACCAATGTCACATAACCAAAACGCTCAAGCACTTTATAATGTGTTACTGCCCATTTTCCATATTCTTCATTATCATAACACGCCATTTGCATGCGGTCTTTCATATGTCGGCCAAGATATCCTGTTATAGTTCCTTCCTCTTCGACAACATTTCCCCAAACTAAAGCGATATATTCCCTTTCTGATGTTTTGTCTTCAAATTGCTTGGCTAAAAAAGCCATGGCATGATCGGTTTTCGCAACCACTAATAAACCGGAGGTGTCTTTATCGATACGGTGTACCAATCCGGGACGCTCACTGCTGTTCATCGGAAGGTTTTCGAAATGATACGCCAATGCATTCACCAAAGTACCGGTATAATTTCCGTGACCCGGATGCACAACTAAACCTGCAGGTTTATTAATTACAAGCAATTGATCGTCTTCATAAACAATATCCAACGGAATATTTTCCGGGATAATAATGTTTTCGAAGGGCGGGTGTTCCAATAAAACACGCACCACATCATTTGCTTTTACCTTGTAATTGGATTTTACGGGAATGTTGTTAACGAAAATATTCCCATTGGCAGCGGCCTGCTGGATTTTATTTCGCGTAGCATTTTCCACTAAGTTCATTAAGAATTTATCCACTCGCAAAGGTGCCTGACCCTTACTTGCTTCAAAACGATAATGTTCATATAATTCTTCGTCCAGTTCTTCCTGGTTAAATTCCTGATTATTCTGCATCTTCTTCTGCCGGAGCCGGCTCTAATATTTCTGAGGCATTAATACTATCCATTTCTTTGTCCTGGAATCCGGTTTTTCCGTCACCTAAAACAAAATCAATTTTAGACGATTTTAAAATTTTGTCGCCTGCTTTCAGCACTTTTCCGTTCTGCTTCACTTCCAAAACCACATCTTTTGCCATGTATTCCACATACTTCACATTGCCTTCCTCTAATCCTAAAGCGCGCAATGTCGATAATGCCTGGCGGTAAGTCTTCTGAACCAATTCCGGTAAAACTACTCTCGAATAGCCACCCGCATTGATTTTCACATACACTTTACGTCCGTCCTTCACCGTTACAGCCGGAAGCGGATCCTGTTCTACAATAGAATAAGGTGGAAAAGAAGGATTGTAATCCACTGTATCTAACAAGTGTAATTCCAAATCGATGTTGTCTAAGCGGTCTTCTGCTTTCTCAATCGACATTTTTGCCAAATTCGGCACCGGAATTTCTTCCCCGTGATTCGTCGCCACGCTTAAAAATTTCATCACCCCAAAAACAGTTACAGCAACAATCAATAATGCTAATGCAAGGTTTTTGAAAAATACAGGACTTGTTAAAAATTTTTTCCAACTCATAGTTTTGGTTTTGGGCAAAGATATAAAATACTAAAGATTTTTTGTTTCTTCCGAAAAAGTAATTATTTACCAAAGGTCGTCAGGAACCCACTTTTTGATTTTTATCGGAAGAAAAAGATTTTTGATGTGGGTTTCAACAAATAGTGATAATTTTGTAAGAACTAATACTTACCAAATAATGTAAGAAATAAACAATAGCCTTATAAATTAACGTTGTATTAATTATTATATTTTATGGCTGTTAGCATGATCAACTAAAAAAAACAAATACCTGCATATGAAAAATGTTGCCATCATTATGGGAGGCTATTCCAGCGAATATCAGATTTCCCTAAAAAGCGGAAACGTAGTCTACAACTTTCTGGACAAATCAAAATACAACGCCTGCCGAATCCATATTTTTAAGGAAAAATGGGTAATGGTTGACGACAATGAAAACGAATATCCTGTAAACCGACATGATTTTTCAGTAGATTTCATTGGCAACAAACTTACTTTTGACGTAGTTTTCAATGCAATTCACGGAACTCCCGGTGAAGACGGACTGATGCAGGCTTATTTCGAACTGTTGGGAATTCCGCAAACTTCCTGCGATTATTATCAGGCGGCGCTGACATTCAACAAGCGTGATTTACTTTCGGTTTTGAAACCTTATGGAATTAAAACGGCAACTTCTTTCTATTTGGATAAAGGGGATGTTATAAATGAAGACGAAATTATCAAAACATTAGGCTTACCGCTTTTTGTCAAGCCGAATAAATCAGGATCGAGTTTTGGTATTTCCAAAGTAAAATCGAAGGAAGAATTGGCTCCTGCTATTGAAAACGCCTATAAAGAAGATACTGAAATTATTATCGAGAGTTTCCTTGACGGAACGGAAGTTTCTGTCGGCGTAATTAATTACAAAGGTGAAACCACCGTTTTACCTATTACGGAAATCGTTTCGGAAAATGACTTCTTCGATTATGAAGCGAAATATTTAGGCAAATCAAAAGAAATTACTCCAGCCCGAATTTCGGAAGACATCCGTCAGAAAGTAGAAGCCGTTTCCCGAAAAGCATACGAAGTTTTAAAAATGAAAGGCTTCTCCAGAAGTGAATTCATCATCGTTAACGGAGAGCCTTATATGTTGGAAATGAATACGATTCCCGGACTAACCACCGAAAGTATTCTTCCGCAACAGGCAAAAGAAGCGGGAATTTCATTAACGGAATTGTTTGATAACGCTATTCAATTGGCCTTGGCCAAATAAACAAAACTATGAGAAAAGCAATCTTCCCCGGCTCGTTTGATCCAATTACTTTAGGACATTACGACATCATTAAAAGAGCACTGCCCCTATTTGATGAAATTGTAATCGCCATCGGTATCAACGCTGAAAAAAAATACATGTTCTCCATAGAGGACCGCAAAAAATTCCTTGAAGAATCCTTTAAAAATGACTCAAAGGTTTCTGTGGTGACTTACGAAGGCCTGACAACGGAATTATGCCGAAAATTAAACGCACAGTTCATCCTTCGCGGCCTTAGAAATCCTGCCGATTTCGAATTTGAAAAAGCCATTGCGCACACCAATCGTCAATTAGCGGAAATAGAAACCGTTTTCCTGCTGACTGCCATCGATACTTCACACATCAGTTCGAGTATCGTGCGTGACGTTATCAGAAATGGTGGCGATTATACCATTTTAGTTCCCGAATCTGTAAAAATCAAATAATGCTCATGAAAAAAATCACAGGCTTATTCCTTCTAAGCACTTCCCTGTTCTTTGCACAACAGCCCGATTTAAAAACGCCTTTTGAAAAAGGAAACGGCAACCAGTCGGCTACCTATCAGGAAACCATCAATTATTATCAGCTGCTTGACAAAAGCTTCGAAACGATTGCCATGAAAACCATGGGCGCAACCGATAATGGCGAGCCTTTGCATATTGTTACATTCAATGCCGATAAAAATTTTGACTTCAAGCAAATCAATGCCACCAACAACAAAACGGTAATGCTTATCAACAACGCCATTCATCCTGGAGAAACGGACGGAATTGACGCCACGATGCTATTCATGAAGGATCTGGCAACCGGAAAAATTGCTGTTCCGAAAAACACCATTGTTGTTGCAATTCCGGTATACAACATTGGAGGAGCGATGAACCGGAATTCAACTTCAAGAGCCAATCAGAACGGACCGGAAGCATACGGTTTCAGGGGGAATTCAAGAAACTTTGACTTAAACCGTGATTTCATCAAATCGGATACCCGAAATTCGAGAAGCTTTCAGGTGATTTTCAATTTGGTCAATCCTGATGTTTTCATCGATAACCACGTGAGTAATGGTGCGGATTATCAATATACGTTAACCTATATCGCAACACATTATCAGAAATTGGGCGGAAACCTTGGAACCTATTTCAACGAGCAGATGATGCCTGCAATCTTAAAAGACCTTAAAGCTAAGAAAATCGAATCGGTTCCCTATGTAAACATCTACGACAATACGCCGGAACACGGATTCGCAAAAAGCATGGAAACGCCACGTTTTTCAACAGGATATGCTTCGATGTTCAACACATTGGGCGCTATGGTGGAAACGCACATGCTTAAAAAATATTCGGATAGGGTTAAAGTAACGTATGAATATATGCTGTCGACATTAAACTTCACTGATAAAAATTCAGCTGAAATCAAGAAACATCGTCAGGAAAACCTAAGCAATTACTATCCTCACAGCAAATATACCGTGCAATGGGAGATTGATTCTGCAAAAGTGAAACAGATTCCGTTCCTCGGTTATGAAGCGAAATATAAACCAAGCGGTGTTTCAGGAAAACAGCGTTTGTATTATGACAAAACCAAACCTTTCACTAAAATGATTCCTTTTTATGAAGAGTACAAACCGAAAAAGGAAATCACAATCCCGGAATCATATATTATACCGAAGCAATATTGGGAAGTAATCGATTTGCTGAAATTGAACCGAATCGATATGCAGCCGCTGAAAAAAGACACGACACTTACAGTGGAAAGCTATAAAATTGTCGATTATAAAACCGGCTCCCAGCCTTTTGAAGGACATTATGGACATTACAACACTACAGTTGAGGCGAAACGCGAAAATGTACGATTCAGTCAGGGTGATTTTGTGGTGAAAACGAATCAGAAAAATGTGAAATACCTTTTGGAAACTTTGGAACCGGAAGCAACAGATTCTTTCTTCAACTGGAATTTCTTTGATACGATCCTGCAGCAGAAAGAATATTATTCCGATTATGTCTTTGAAGATTTAGCGAAGCAGATTTTAGATGAAAATCCGCAATTAAAAGCAGACTTAGAAAAGAAACGCCAGGAAGACAAAAAATTTGCAGAAAGCGGGGCAGCACAATTGGACTGGGTCTACAAGCATTCCAAATATTTTGAAAAAGCTTATATGCAATATCCGGTTTACAAAGTGATGCGTTATTAAAGAGAAAATATTCAAATAAAAATGCCACATAGAAACTCTGTGTGGCATTTTTTATAGGTTTGAAAAGCAAACTACTTCTCTTCTTCTTTCTTGATTACATTTCGGGCGACTTCAATCTTGAACTTTTTGCCTTTCATTTTCTCGTCCTTGATGTTACGAAGTAAATCATTCACTTTTTTGAATTTCACGGCTGCGAATGAAACGAAATCCTTCACCTCAATCAGCCCTAAATCGCCTTTCTCCAATTTCCCCTTTTGCGAAAAGAATCCAACGATATCGATTTTGTTCAATTTATTCTTTTTTCCTCCGCTGATATAAATCGTTTGGAATTCCGGTGGTTTTGGTAATGATTTGGCATTATCAACATTCAGCACCGGCATCTGATAATTGATATAATCCAGCTTTTTCTCGCTTTCATGGACAATTATATAAGCTGTTCCCGACGCCAGCATTCGTGCGGTACGTCCATTTCTATGGGTAAACTCATCTTCTTTTAAAGGCAAATGATAATGGATCACGTGGTTCATTTCAGGAATATCCAAACCGCGGGCAGCCAGGTCAGTCGTAACCAAATAACTCACGCTTCCGTTTCGGAACTGAATCAAGGCGCGTTCACGCTCTTCCTGATCCATTCCGCCGTGATAATAGGTCGAATAAATGCCTTTTTCGTTTAAGGTATCGCTGATTCTTTCAGCAGCATCTCTATGGTTACAGAAAATAATCGCGGATTCCGATTTCAACGAACACAGTAACTGAAACAGTGTTCCGATTTTATCTTTCTCCTTTGCAACGACCATTTTCATTGAAAGGTTATCGTTTTCATTTTCCGTCGGAATAAAATCCAAAACTGTTGGATTCATGACTCTGGTGTATTTGGGAATTTCAATATCCGAAGTCGCGGAAACCAAAACGCGTTTGTTCACTTTCTTCAATTGTCCGATTACATATGACATCTGCTCATGGAAGCCCAATTGCAGGGATTTGTCAAACTCGTCTAAAACTATAGTCTGAATCGTATCCGTTTTGAAGGTTTGTCGCTCAATGTGGTCTGCAATCCTACCCGGAGTTCCAATCAGAATCGCCGGTGGATTACTCAGGTTCTTGATTTCAGTATCAATAGAATGACCACCGTAGCAAATATTTACTTTATAGTCCGTGGTCATTTTTTTCCAAACCTGTTCAATCTGCAAACCTAATTCCCTTGAAGGCACAATAATAAGACATTGCACGGTATTAATCTCAGGATCAAGAAGTTCGAAAACAGGCAATAAAAAGGCAAGTGTCTTTCCGGAACCTGTCGGAGAAAGCAGCAAAACATTGGTATCATTCAAAATAGCATCCTGTGCCATTTCCTGCATTTCATTTAGGCTTTCAATTCCTAAATTGAGGAGAATATTATTGGAACGTGGGTTTTTATACATGCCGCAAAGGTAGAGAAATTAGTTTTCAGTAGTCAGCTCCCAGATTTCAGTTTGCAGTATTGCTCAAAAAAGAATTTTTATATCACTTTTTCTTCTTCAAACAACAGCTTTATATTTTCATAAGAATTGCCTAGTGCTTCTTTTATTTGTGTAGGTTTCAGCCAGACTACTTTTTCGATTCCTTCGTCTTCCTGAGCCTGGGGTGTGCCTTCAAAATCGGTTTTCATTTCGAACCAATGGGTAATTTTCAGCTTATAAACACCATTACGTTTGAAAACATGGTAGGTTTTTTGGAGCTTCTGCGTAATTTTTAATCCGGTAACGCCTGTTTCTTCTTCCACTTCACGGATAGCGGTTTCTTCAATCACTTCGCCTTTTTCCGTTCCGCCTTTAGGCAAATCCCATTTTCCGTTACGAAAGATGAATAAAACTTCTCCTTTTTTGTTATAAACTAATCCGCCTCCCGCTTTGACAGCTGGAATTTTTTCCTTTAATTTAGTTAAAATTTCTTTTTCATCCGGATGGTATAAAAAAGCTTTATGAATTTTATTCTGAAACATTTTCACAATAACCTGCTTGATATCAACCGTTTCCAAAAGAAAAAGCTGAAAATCAGTTTCCTTAACAACTTGATTTGTTAGGAAAAGGGGCTTATCGTTTACAAAAACTTTATACATTTGTAGTATGATTTTTAACACAGACACAGCTAAAAAAACTGCCGAATTGCTTTTACAAATAAACGCAATTAAATTAAATCCAAGAAATCCTTTTACATGGGCTTCAGGATGGAAATCGCCAATTTATTGCGATAACCGTATAACACTCTCATTTCCACCCATTAGAAATTATCTTCGTGAGGAATTTGCCAAAAACATTGAAAAACAATTTGGCAAACCCGATGTAATTGCTGGTGTGGCTACAGGCGCCATCGGCATTGGAATGCTTGTTGCAGAAATTATGGGACTACCTTTTGTATATGTTCGTCCGGAGCCAAAAAAACACGGACGCGAAAATCAGGTGGAAGGCTTTTTACAGAAAGGACAATCCGTATTAGTAGTGGAAGATTTAATCAGTACCGGAAAAAGCAGCTTACAGGCTATTGAAGCGCTAAAAGCAGCCGGGGCAAACGTTAAAGGAATGGTTGCTATCTTCACTTACGGATTTGAAATCGCCGAGCAAAACTTCAAAGAGGCCAATGTGGATGTTTTCACTTTAGGAAATTATGACACCCTGCTTGAAGAAGCCGTAGCCAGACAATACATTACAGAAGATGAGCACGAAACACTGAAAGAATGGCGTAAAAGCCCTTCTACATGGACAGTGGAAGTACAATAATTACGAATAGATTTTACAAAAAATATCATGAATTTAGAAAGTCCAAAAGTTAACGTCGGAAAATCAGCCGATTATATTTTTAATTCGCTGACCGATGTTAAGAATTTTGAAAAATTAATGCCGGATAGCATCGCTAAATTTGAAGTCTTAGATGAAAATGCGTTTATCTTCGGATTGAAAGGCATGCCGGAAATCAAATTAAAAATGAAAGACAAAGTGGCACCAAATAAAGTGGTTTTGGGCGCTGCCAGCGATAAATTGCCTTTTACCTTAACTGCCAATATTAACTCAACGGGAACGGACAGTTCCGAAGTACAATTGATTTTTGACGGTGATTTCAACCCAATGATGGCCATGATGATCAAAGGCCCGATTACCAAGTTTATTGAGACTTTAGCAGAGAATATGAACAAGCTGTAAACTGCTTTCAAAAAATAAATTCAAAAACCTATTGGCTTGCCGGTAGGTTTTTCTTTTTAATACAGCATTTTGATTTCTTTAATCTCAAACTGCTGTACCGAATCATCCTCAAGTTTGACTTCTAATTTCCCATTCGCCGTCACACCCTGAATAATTCCCATAAAACGAGATCCGTTTTTATCTTCGAAAGGCATTGGGATTCCTTTTTTGAAAAGCTTCTTATTGTACTTTTCCCAGAATTTGTCAAAATGCCCGCTTTGAAGCAAGGCTACATTCCTTTTAAGATTTTCGACAATGGAAATCAGGATCGCTTCTTTATCCAGTTCCCGGTTCAGAAGACTAGACAACGAGCTTGCCTTTGGCATATTCTCAAAATCTTTCTGGTTGACATTTAGTCCGATGCCGACAATGGAAAAAATCTCGCCGTTGCTTTTCAGACTGTTTTCAATTAAAACGCCGGCAATTTTTTTATTCTCTGCCAAAATGTCGTTTGGCCACTTAATCATTAAATTAGGCAAATTCAAAAAATATAGCGCTTCTGTTATGCTGACAGCCACGGCAACATTCAGATGAAAAACCGAGTTGACTTCAACCAGTAAATCTTTAATTAAAACGCTGAAAGTAAGATTCTCACCCGGTTCTGCTTCCCACTTCGCTCCCATTTGGCCACGTCCAGAAGTTTGACTTTCGGCAGTGACAACAGTGAAGTTTTCAACAAACTGTTTTGTCAGTAATGCTTTTAAAAAGTCATTTGTAGAAGTTGTGGCATCGAGTTTGATTATATTCATACAAATAATTTGACCTAATGAAGTTTAATCTTATGTTAAGGTTCAAAAATAAAGACAAAAATTGGTAACTTTGCGAAAAACATATAAAATATAGATGGCGAAAAAGGAGATTAACAATGATGCCCTATTGGCAAACATCATTAAAGGAATTGAAGAAGTAAAAGGTAACGATATTGATATACTGGATTTAAGAGGAATCGAAAATACCGTGTGCGATTATTTTGTAATATGCAGCGGTAACTCCAATACACAGGTTAACGCAATAGTTAACTCTATTCAAAAAGTAGTTTCTAAAGACTTGAAAGACAAGCCTTGGCATGTTGAAGGTAACGAAAACGGCGAATGGGTTTTAATGGATTATGTGAACATTGTAGTTCATGTGTTCCAAAAACACATCCGTGAATACTACAACATCGAAAGTTTATGGGGTGATGCAAAAATCACAACAATAGCAAACAAATACTAACATTCACATTACATGTCAAAAGATAAAAAGCCTAATTCTACAAAATTTAAGGGAAGCATGTGGATTGTCTACGGTGCTGTACTTTTAATTTTAATTGCAATACAATTGGTTTCCAGTGGGGCAAATTTTCAGGAAGTGCGTCCTACTTCGTTGTCTAAGTTTTACCAGTTTTTGGATTCCAATCAGGTGAACAAAGTTGTTTTCAACAAAACAACCGCTAAAGTTTTTCTGAAAAAAGAAGCCTTAAAAAGCAAAGCGCACAGCAGTATTGATCCGCAAACTTTATTGGGCAAGGAAAATGTAGGTCCGCATTACTCTTTGGATATCGGTAACCAGGAATTATTCCAGAAAAAGCTTGATGAAGCCAAATCTCAGGGAAAGTTAAACGATTATTCCTCTGAGCCGGAAAGCAATTGGGGTGATATCCTGATTAATTTCCTTCCGCTGATTATCATTATCGGTTTCTGGATCTTCATGATGCGAAGAATGTCCGGCGGTGGCGCCGGTGGCGGTGGCGGTCAGATTTTCTCGATAGGGAAATCTAAAGCCAAATTGTTTGACGAAAAAACAGATGTTAAAACCACATTTAAAGATGTAGCCGGATTAGAAGGTGCCAAAGAGGAAATCCAGGAAATTGTGGAATTCCTTAAAAACCCTGAAAAATATACTGAAATTGGAGGTAAAATTCCAAAAGGAGCCTTATTAGTTGGCCCTCCGGGAACCGGTAAAACCTTATTAGCCAAAGCTGTAGCAGGTGAAGCTCAAGTTCCATTCTTCTCGTTATCCGGATCGGATTTCGTGGAAATGTTCGTGGGAGTTGGTGCGTCACGTGTTCGTGATTTGTTCAAGCAAGCTAAAGAAAAGTCCCCTGCAATCATTTTCATTGATGAGATTGATGCCGTTGGACGTGCCCGTGGCAAAAACAACATGTCAGGTTCAAACGACGAACGTGAAAACACGCTGAATCAGTTATTGACCGAAATGGATGGTTTCGGAACGAATACGCACGTAATCGTACTTGCGGCAACCAACCGTGCTGATGTATTGGACAAAGCCTTAATGCGTGCCGGACGTTTTGACAGACAGATTTATGTAGACTTACCGGACATCCGCGAGCGTAAGGAAATATTTGAAGTACACCTGAAACCTTTGAAAAAATCAGAGGAACTGGATACTGACTTTTTAGCAAAACAAACCCCTGGATTCTCTGGAGCGGATATAGCAAACGTTTGTAATGAATCGGCTTTGATAGCTGCCCGAAAAGGCAAAAAAGCAGTGGACAAACAGGATTTCCTTGATGCTGTCGACAGGATTGTTGGTGGATTAGAAAAGAAAAATAAGATAGTAACCCCTGCTGAAAAACGCGCCATAGCGATTCACGAAGCAGGTCATGCTACCGTGAGCTGGATGTTAGAGCACGCTGCACCATTGGTAAAAGTGACTATCGTTCCCCGTGGACAAAGTTTGGGAGCTGCGTGGTATTTACCGGAAGAACGTTTGATCGTTCATCCTGAGCAGATGCTTGACGAAATGTGTGCTACTATGGGAGGCCGTGCTGCTGAGAAAGTAGTTTTCGGCAAGATTTCCACCGGTGCATTGAGCGATCTTGAAAAAGTAACCAAACAGGCCCGGGCGATGGTGACTGTCTATGGTTTGAATGATAAATTAGGAAATATTACTTATTACGATTCTTCAGGTCAGAGCGATTATAATTTCTCTAAACCATATTCCGAAGAAACCGCAAAAGTTATCGATAAAGAAATTTCTTTGTTAATCGAAACGGAGTACCAGAGAGCAATTCAGATTCTTAGCGAGAACCGCGATAAATTAGAACTTCTGGCCGATATTTTAATAGAAAAAGAAGTGATTTTCAAAGATGACCTCGAAACTATTTTCGGTAAGCGTCCTTTCGAAAAATCAGAGAGTGAAGCGGTTACGGAATTATAGCAATTTATTTTCACTAAAAAAAAGAAAAATCTTAATTCGATTGTATGATTGAATTAAGATTTTTTTATCTTTGAGTGTTTTCAAACACAAAATTTCGAGATTTTATATAATTTATGAATCTTTTCAGAAAATTTTTTGGCGCCACTTCGGAAGGTTCTAATGATGATAAAGACGGCGAATTAAGCCCTTATCATCCGGAACCCCAAATGCCCATCGACGATCTTTTTACTTTTAACTTCAAAAAAAATGGAGGGAAGTTCCTGTATTGCGAAAATTTAAACGAAGTACACGACAACTTTGAAAGCATTTTAGAGGAAAACGATTGGTTTGAACAAGAGGCGATGTGTCTGGAACCTAAGCTTTTCAGCCTTCTCGATGAAAACAAATTAAACTACAATAATCCGCAAAAACCCATATTTTTATTGGCTTCCTGTGAAAGTTTAATTGCTGATGAAGGATCTATCCTATTTTCTTCAAATCAAATCCGTCAATACAAGCCAAACGATTTACCGGCACATATTGTAATTCTTGCTACCACAAGCCAAATCACAGGCAATAAAAGTGATGGTTTGCGCGAAATCAAGAAAAAATACGATAAAGAATATCCCACCAACATTACCACTTTTAAATATTTCGAAAAGGCAAAAGAAGAAGACTTCTTACAGTATGGAAGTTGTCCTAAAAATTTATATTTATTGCTTTTAGAAGACTTATAGCATGCATGAAAGTGTAACAAGAACCCTTTCGGGTTTAATCTATATTACCCTCCTTATTTCAGCAACTTTATATTCTGAATATAGTTTCATACTGCTTTTTGGTATGTTCATGCTTATTACCGTAGTGGAGTTTTGTAAACTGATTCATCTGAAACAAAGTCTTCCTATCCTTTTAGCTTTATCCGCTTACATTATTTTCGTTTTCTTCCAGACCAATAATTTTAAAACCGATTTATTACTGACACTGGCAACCCTTTTTGTGTCTGTAAATCTTATCGTAGATTTATTTACTGAACGGATAAAATCAAAATCGGATACGACATCGAAATATGTAACCCTCTTCGGCTATATTATTTTGCCTTTTGTCTTACTGATGAAAATACCAAACATTCATGGCGTTTTTAATCCGAAAATCTTAATTGGTGTTTTTATACTGATTTGGACGAATGATACTTTTGCCTACATCGTTGGGAAAACCCTTGGAAAACATAAACTGTTTGAAAGAATCTCCCCTAAAAAAACCATTGAAGGCTTTGTGGGCGGACTGATTTTCACCATGATAGGAAGTTATGTTTTAAGCCTATTCTTTACCTTTTTCTCTCCTGTTATCTGGATAGCTACAGGCTTAATTGTTGGCTTTTTCGGTACAATTGGCGATTTAATCGAATCAAAATTTAAACGGACTGCCGGCGTAAAAGACAGTGGAAAAATCATGCCGGGCCACGGAGGCATACTAGATCGCCTGGATAGTGTTATATTTGCAATACCATTTCTATACTTATTTTATCAAATTTTAAATTATGTTCATACAATTTCATAAAGAAGGCGCTAAAATTATTTTAGGAACAACTGTAGCGGTTGTAGCAGTTGTATTCTTAGCGGATGCTTTCATTCCGGTATTTTGGCTTCAAAAAGTCGTTCAGGTTTCAGCATTGTTCATGATGATTATGGTGCTGCAGTTTTTCCGTAATCCAAAACGTGTTACCGACGTTACTGATAATAAAGTTATCGCTCCGGTTGACGGAAAAGTAGTGGTTATTGAAGAAGTATACGAACCGGAATATTTTAAAGACAAGCGTTTAATGGTTTCGATTTTTATGTCACCAATAAATGTGCATGTTACACGTTATCCCGTAAATGGGTCTGTGAAATACAGCAAATACCATCCCGGTAAATATCTTGTAGCTTGGCATCCTAAAGCCAGTGAAGAAAACGAAAGAACAACTGTAGTTGTTGAAAACACAGTGTTTGGTGAAATTCTTTACCGTCAGATAGCCGGAGCCTTGGCAAGACGTATTGTTAACTATGCCAAAGAAGGCATGCATGTGGTTCAGGGAACTGATGCCGGGTTCATTAAATTTGGTTCGAGAGTGGATTTATACTTACCTTTAGGTACGCAAGTTAACGTAAAACTTAACGAAAAGGCTGTTGGCGGAAAAACCGTTATCGCCATGAAGTAATCAATGGAGAAGGATTTAGACAAATTGTTTGATGAAGCTTTTGAAAATGCTCAATTAATACCGCAATCTTCCGTTCCGATAGATCAGCAGTTAATTTTGTATGGCTTATACAAACAGGCCACTGCTAATGACTCCGACCGTTTTTATTTTCGTCAGGAATCGCAAAACCTGCGTAGCGCTTTCAAACTCAATGCGTGGATGCAGGTGAATAATATTTCGGCCGACGAAGCAAAAAAACAATATATAGCCATTATCAATAAACTTATGAAAGAACGAAATTTGTAACCGGATTTCGTTTTTTATTTTAATTCAATACGTACTTATGAAAATCCAAAAATCTGTCCTTTTAAGTTTTATTTTTATCGCGCTGTTTTCCTGCCGTCAGAAAAATAATCTGGAAGAAGTCATTCAGATTCCGGAACCTGAAGCACAGGAAACACAATCGGCCTACGGAAATCCTGCCGATGTAAAAGCCGAAAAAGGTAAGTTTAAAATGCGCGGTTTAACATACGCCTACAATGCCATGGAACCTTATATGGACGCGCGGACCATGGAAATTCACTATTCCCGTCACCATCTGAGCTATTGCAACAACCTGAACAAAGCTATAGCAGGAACTGATTATGAACAATGGAGCCTGGAAGATATCCTAAAAAAATCGGATCCAAATAATATGGCAATTCGCAATAACGCCGGTGGCTATTACAATCATAATTTATATTGGGAAGTAATGGCACCAAAAGCGGGCGGACAACCGAAAGACAGTTTGGCTGCCGCTATGAACCGTGACTTTGGTTCGTATGAGGCTTTCAAGGCACAATTAGTGGATGCGGCAACAAAACAATTTGGCTCGGGATGGGCTTGGCTGGTTGTTGACAAAACCGGTAAGCTTGTGGTGGGAAGCACTTCAAATCAGGACAATCCGCTAATGCCGGATCAACCTGTTTCCGGTATGCCTATTCTTGCTTTGGATGTTTGGGAACACGCCTATTATCTGAAATATCAAAACAAACGCGGTGAATATATCTCAGCATTTTTTAATGTAGTAAACTGGTCAGCAGTCGAGAAAAAATATCTGGAAGCAATGAAAAGAGTCGTAAAATAACGATTTCATCATCCAGACAAAGAACATCCGTTTTGTAAAAGCAAAGCGGATTTTTTTTTATAATTTTGATAGTATGCGGATTTATTATGATAACGAGAAACCAATATCTGGAAAAATATCCTATTGCAAAAGACAGTGAAAAACTGATCGTAGGCACCATCCATCCTCATGATCACGATAAATTCATGGTTCCTTTTTTCTACGGAAATAAAGCAAGTATTTGGGCAATTCTCAATGAAGTCTTCAATTATACTAAGGGAAAACCCATAACCCTTGAAAGCATTCTTCAATTTTTACAAAACCATAAAATTTCCGTTAGTGACACTATTGTGGAATGCAGGAGAAAAAAACCTACTGCACTCGACAACGACTTAATACCGCTACTTTTAAATCATCAAATGATTGAACAAATCAGGGATTCCAACATTACAGAAATCATTTTCACCAGCAGCTTCCAGAAAAACAATGCCTTTAAATTATTCTATGTCGACATTTTGGGACTCAAAATCACCCCGGAAATAAAGCGAAACAGAGAAGTCGTCCTGGACAAAAGTATTTTCGGAAGACCTGTTAAGCTGACCATACTTTATTCACCATCAGGGGCGGCAAACATTGCACTTTCCACCAGCCGAATCTATCTCGAAAATAAGCATAAATACCAAAATTCCTCGCGCCCGGTTTATGATTTCAAAATTGATTATTATCGCGAAAAATTTGGCCGACGAAAATAAAATAGCAGGAATTTTCGGCATGAGCTTTTATCACGTATCTTTAAGTTAATTACAACACTAACCAGTCAGATCATGTCGCAGAAAATTTCTTCAGGCAAAGCCGTTTGGACATCCTTTTTGGTTGATTTGGGAGATATTATCCTTAATGTTGCTGTGATGATCGTTACCGGCAGCGCTGTAATGCTGGCAGAAGCATTTGAAGGACTGTCAGATCTGGTTGCCTCCGGCCTTTTGTTAATAGGGCTTAAAAGATCCAGAAAAAGACCCAACAAGCAACATCCTTTCGGTTTTGGTAAACTGCTTTTTTTCTGGACGCTGATTTCAGCAGTTATTATGCTTATTTTCGGAGGAGGTTTATCCATTTATTTTGGGATACAACGATTCCTTCACCCGGAAGAAATTGAAAAAATATACCTTGCGTTCGGTGCTGTATGCGTTTCAATTATCAACAATGGTTATGCGCTTTCAGTAAGTACGCGCAGGCTGCTTGATAAAGAAAAGCTTTCAAGAATTTTCCAAATATTTTTTACAACGACGCATGTAGAAACAAAGAATACTTTTATCCTGGATTTTACCGGAACAGCCTCTGCTGTCATTGGACTTGTTTCGCTACTTTTATACAAATTCGCAAAAGTTGAATACTTTGATGCCATTGGCGCCATATTAATAGGGGTAGTAATTGTGGTTTCCTCTGTAATGCTTATTATGGGAGTGAAAGACTATATTGTCGGTAAAACTGCCGCTCCCGCTACTGAGGAAAGTATTAGAAAATCTGTACTTCAACTAAAGGAAGTTGACGAAGTTACTACCTTGGAAACAATGTATATAGGCAGTGAAAAACTTTTAGTCCATCTTGGTTTAAATTTACAGTCAGCAGATCCGGAAAACCTTGAACAGACAATTAGCCTAATCAAAAAACATGTACAAAAAGAATTGCCTATAATCTATTCTATCCAGATAGAAATCAAAAAAATACTATAATCCCTCCTATTTAACCTGAATTCTTCTTCTCTCCCTTTTAACATAAACTGCGGAAAACCCGTAATCAATTCTTCTCTAAAACAGCTAAATTTAATTGTTAATTTTCTTATAATCAAGCAAATACAAGGTGTTATACGAAAACTGATGCCTTAAATTTACTAGATACACACGGGTCATGGTAGAAAGAATTGTCAATAGTAAAATCGCTGCCAGGAGCGTTTTCAATATCGGAAACGTCAAATACGCTGTGTTTGATGCTATGATTGAAGGCGTTCAGGTGATTGATTATGAATGGCGTTATTTTTACGTGAATGATTCCGTCGCGAGGCATGGATTGTCTACAAAAGCAGCATTGCTTGGAAACACCATGATGGAAAAATATCCCGGTATTGAAAATACAGAGATATTCAAAACGTTTAAGCAGTGCATGAATAAGCGTGTTACGGCTGAAGTGCTTACGGAATTTGTTTTTCCTGACGGTTCAGTAGGATGGTTTGAGTTGAGCGTACAGCCTGTTCCTGAAGGCATTCTCATTCTTTCTTCAGATATTACCCAACTAAAAAGGGTCGAAGCCGAACTTAAGCAAAAGCTTTTTGAGCGCACGCAAATGCTTGCTCAAATAACGAAACAAAAACATCAGCTCGAAGAATTTTGCCAGATTATTGCCCATAACTTAAGAGCGCCTTTAAGCAATCTTCTGCTTTTGAGTGACATGATAAAGGACAGTGAAAGTACCGAAGAGAAGATGCATTTCATGGAAATCCAGAAACCGGTTGTTGATTTACTTCACAAAACATTCGAAGAACTGGTTGATGCCACCCAGGTGCGAATGGATTATACCATTAAAAGAAATCCGGTTGATCTGGAAAAACACATAAAAAGGACACTGAATTCTCTCAAAAAAGAGATTAAAAATTCAAATGCGATTGTGACTTATGATTTTTCAGATGTTCCTACGATCTCCTATTCTAAAAAATATATCGAAAGCATTCTTTACAATCTGATTAGTAATGCCATAAAATTCCGGTCACAGGAAAAAACCGCTAAAATACATGTCCGCAGTTACAAAAAAGACGGCTGGGTGTGCATTGAAGTTAAAGATAACGGCTTGGGTATTGATATGAAAAAACATAAAAGCGATCTTTTTAAACTGCACAAAACATTTCATAATCACCCCAGTGCTAAAGGATTCGGACTTTTTATAACAAAAACACAGATAGAAACTTTAGGCGGGGAAATAATCGCAAAAAGTAAGATTAATAACGGAAGCACGTTTACGGCAAAGCTTTATAAAACTACTGATGATGAATAAAATTGATACCATTTGTCTTATAGACGACGATATGATTTTTCAGTATCTGGCACAAAAAGTGATCACTGAAACCAAGCTGGTGAATGAAATTGACGTTTTCAGTAATGGCCTTGAGGCAATTAAGTCCCTGGAATCTGCCTATTTGAATAAAAATAAATTACCGGATCTTATTTTGTTAGACCTATTCATGCCTGTTATGGACGGATGGGGATTTTTAGAAGAATATATTCCGCTGCAGACAAAACTCGAAAAAAAAATACCGCTCTACATTGTGTCTTCTTCGATTGATCCGGCGGATATTCAAAAATCAAAAGCTATCAGCACGGTAACCGACTTTATAGTCAAACCTATGAAAAAGGAAGACTTTTTACACATACTGAATCACCATAGCGCAAAATTACTCGATTAATCGGCCTGTTTTTAAATGCGATCTGCTTTACTCTTCTTTTAAAATTGTAAGAATAAAATCATTTTTGTATATTTACCATAGCATGTTTTCCCTTTTAATAAGGCTTTTCAAAATCAGATAAGAAATAAACTAAGACTATGAAAGAACACGTTGTTAAAGTATTGCAATCGCGTTTCATCACTCATGATGTCAAGTCTTTTGTGGTTGAAAAACCTGATGGTTACAATTTTGTACCTGGTCAGGGCACCGAAGTGTCCATTAATGACCCCAAATGGAAGGGTGAATTGCGCCCTTTTACTTTTACAAGCCTCGCAGATTCCAGATATTTGGAATTCATGATAAAAATATACAAAAACCATCACGGCCTGACCAATGAATTAGGACGCGTTAATGCAGGTGATGAACTAATAATCCATGACGTTTTCGGAACAATAAACTATAAAGGCCCAGGTGTTTTCATAGCTGCGGGTTCCGGCATTACCCCTTTCATTTCCATTTTCCGACAACTTTACAAAGAAAACAAGTTGAGAGGAAACCGTCTCATATACGTTAACAAGACTTCCGAAGACGTAATTATGGGTGACGAATTGCGTAAAATGCTTAAAACCGACTTTATTAATCTCTATACCAGGGAACAGGTTGTCGGGTTTGCAGGACGAAGAATTGACCGCAAATTCCTTATCCAAAATATCAGGGACTTCAGTCAGAATTTTTACGTATGCGGCCCAAGTGATTTTGTTAAACTCATTACCGATCTTTTATTGGAAATGGGTGCTACCGCAAATGCTATTGTAATTGAAAATTAGACTTTTGTAATTCTATTTATAAAAAAACTCCGGGATATTCCGGAGTTTTTCTTTTAATTATTATTATTATTATTTACTCTTTAATAACTCTGAGAGTTTTTTGCTCAGTGCCCTGATAAACTGCGGCTAAATACAATCCTCTTGGTAAATCTTCCCCAAAAGTGATTACAGTTTGATCGCTATCTTTAATTTGTCTGACCAATCTGCCCGAAATATCATATAGCTCTATATTTATACTTTCTTTGCTTTCGGTTTCGATTTCAAAAGTGAATTGGGTTTTAGAAGGATTCGGATAAGCTATAACATCGAAAACAATTTCTGGTCGGGTATTGCCTCCAGCCGGTTGACAATTTGAGGTGCAACTTCCGAAGAAATCTCCATGGGCCATATGTTCCGCAACCGCGCTTTCATCCACGCAAATATTTACACACGGATTTTTTGTGCTGCCGGTTTTGTGACACAATTTGACTTTCGGAACTCCGCTGTTTCCTGCAAAACAACGAACATCTTCAGCAAAAATAGGCGTTGTGCACGTTACAGTACATCCGTTTGCATCCGTAACAGTTGCCGTAAATGTCGCATCAGCCATTAGTGTTACATTTAGGGAATACCCTAAACTTGAAATAATTGTATTAGTCGATGTAGAAACCGGATTTACCACAGGAGAACCTGAAACCGGGCATGAAATTCCACTATTTGTACTGGTATTGGCTCCCGGAATCCATACTTCATCACCCGAATTTGTAATGACATTGCATTTAAGCGGTCGGTTCATCGCAATTGAAACGGTGTAAGGTCCTACTCCTCCCGATGGATTAACCGTAATTGTTGATGTTTGATCTCCTGTGTATCCATAATAAAGTATGTTATTGCTATTGGAACAATTCACAGACAATGTGTTTTGTCGCGTAACCGTAAAGGAACATGTTTTCTCATTTCCACCTACATCGGTCACTTTATATCCTATTGTTGTTGTGGTTCCGTTTGCAAATTCTGAACCTGATGGTGGCCCGGAAGTTTGTGTAACTACTGCGCCGTCACAATTGTCTAGTGCAACTGGTATAGACCATGTTGCGGTACTTTGACAAGCAGACAAAACAATATTTGAAGGACAAGCGATAGATGGTTCAGTTACGTCATCTATGATTACATTTTGATCGGCATACGAAACATTGCCGTTACCATCGTC
>NZ_CAMLMK010000037.1 GCF_946481155.1 uncultured Flavobacterium sp. | reverse complement strand
TGTCCAAGGATATTGTCGGCAAATCCATTGATGTACTGTCACCCGGAAAAACCGATGATTATACAAGTCTTTTTGAAAAATACATCAACGGAGAAAAACTGGAGCATTATGAGACGAAAAGGGTTAAAAAAGACGGTACAGAAATTGATGTGTCCTTAGGGCTGTCGCCTATTTTGAATTTAAAAAGAGAATTGATCGGATTTTCAATCATTGCAAGAGATATTACCAGCAGAAGCGAATATACAAGATACACACGAAGTTTAATCGAAGCCAGTCTTGATCCGCTGCTTACAATAAATAATGAAGGAAAGATTACTGACGTGAACGAGGCATCTGTAAAAGTTACAGGTGTTTCCCGCGAAGAACTGATCGGAACGGATTTTTCGGATTATTTCACAGAGCCGGAAAAAGCACAAAAAGGCTATCAGCTGGTTTTCAAGAAAGAGTTCGTTGCCGATTATCCGCTAACGATTAAACATAAAGAAGGAAAACTAACCGAGGTATTGTATAATGCAACGGTGTACAAAGACGAAAAAGGAATGGTACTGGGTGTTTTTGCAGCGGCACGCGATGTGACAAGACAAAAGCAATCGGAAAGAGCCTTGAAAGAAAGTGAAGAACAAATACAAACGCTTTTCCGAAATGCACCCGATGCCGTGGTTGTAATCGACGAAGAAGGTGTGATTACACGATGGAACCCGAGAGCCGAGAAGCTTTTCGGCTGGACAGCCGGAGAAGTAATTGGCGAACACCTGCATGATATTATAATTCCTGTACGGTTCCGGGAAGCGCACATTAAAGGGATGAAGCATTTTATGACAACCAAAGAAGGTCCGATTTTAAACAAACCGCTTGAATTATCAGCGCTAAAAAAAGACCAGACTGAATTTGATGTCGGATTAAGTATTTCACCAACCGTTTTAAACGGAAGGTATTATTTTATAGGGTTCGTAAGTGATATCAGCTACCGTAAAAAGGCAGAAGAAGAACTTAAGAAAAACCAGGCTTATACACGAAGCCTGATTGAAGCAAGTTTGGATCCGCTGGTTACAATAAGCGCCGAAGGAGAAATTACCGATGTGAATCAGGCAGCGGTGAAAGTGTCGGGAATACCAAAAGAACAATTGATCGGCACCGATTTTTCCAATTATTTCACGGAACCCGAAAATGCAAGGGAAGCTTTTCAGCAGGTTTTTGAAAGAGGATTTGTCTCCAATCACCCGCTGACCATCAAACATAAAAACGGCAAATTAACTGATGTTTTGTATAACGCTTCCGTTTATAAAGACGACCATGGAAATGTCCTTGGTGTATTTGCTGCGGCACGCGATGTTACCTCTCAAAAAAAATTAGAGAAGGAAGTCGCCGAGAGAGAAAAAGAATTCATGCGAATAGCTGAACTGGAAAGATTCAGAAAGCTAACCGTAGGAAGGGAACTGAAGATGATTGAATTGAAAAAGGAAATCGAAGAGCTGAAAAACAAGCTTTCCGTTTCCTGACAAAACTAAAAAACCCCGATTATGCATCACACTTTTTCAAGAAATAACAGAGTCAATCTCAACGTCTGGAAAACTCAAAAAATCCAGACTGACAAAACCATGCTTTTTCGTGACGAACAAACGGACTTAGAAAACACCGAAAAAGCGCTGATTAACATTCTCGAGGATTATTCGGAAGAGAAAAACTATGCAGAAGATACGCAAAGGGCCTTGCTCAACATCCTGGACGATTATACGGACGAAAAAAGGAAATCCAACGAACAGGCTACTGCACTGATTGTGCAGAACACGCAGCTTATCGACTTTTGCAGTATTGTTTCGCATAATTTAAGAGCACCAATCATTAATATTCATATGCTCATAGATTTTATCGAACAGAGCAACGATGAATCAGAGCGTAAAGAAGTACTTGATAAAATAAAACACGTTGTTACGCATTTAAATGATGTTTTTGATGAATTGGTAGAATCCATTCAGATAAAACAAGACACCGAAATAAAATCGGAACGCATCCATTTGATAAGATGCCTGAACAAAGTGCTGACAAATTTTGAAAGTCAGGTTGAGCAGTATGGCGCCGATATTCAAATAGATTTTAGGGACGCTCCAACGATTTATTTCCCGCAAAAATACATCGACAGCATTTTCAATAATCTGATAAGCAATGCATTAAAATATAAATCCCCTGACATAAAGCCGGTTATTAAAATAAAAACTGAAAACAAGAACGGGAACATTTTACTATCCGTCTCTGACAATGGTTTAGGAATAGATTTGAAATTGCATAAAGACAATTTGTTCAAAATCCGGAAAGTATTTCATAAACATCCAGATGCCAGGGGATTCGGTTTATTTATGACAAAAACACAGGTAGAAGCTATGGGCGGGAAAATTTGGGTTGAAAGCACACCTGACGAAGGCAGTACCTTTTTTATCGAATTTAAAAATCAAACCTGATATCCCATGAAAAACATTGCAATAGTCGATGATGATGAAATTTTTGTTTTCTTAACCCGAAAAGTCATTGAAAGGTCTAATGTAGTCGAACTTATTAAGACCTTTAATAATGGGTTAGAAGCCTTAAAATACTTCACGGAGAATGCATCTAATCCTGAAGCCTTACCAGAAATTATCCTTCTGGACCTTTCCATGCCTATAATGGACGGATGGCAGTTTCTTGATGAATATGTAAAACTTCATATAAAAACCGAAAAACCAATAATAATCTATATCTGTAGTTCTTCCATTTCTCCCGATGATATTGAACGTGCTAAAACCATCAGTATAGTATCAGACTACCTGATTAAACCGGTCACCAAAGAAAAATTAGTGGAAATCATCGAAAAATTAGGAACTAACATAAATAATAAAACCGATTATTCTGCTCTTTCGTAACTTTGCTGCTACGAAATGAAATTGAAATGAACATCAGACTCCTTGCCATAGGTAAAACCGACAACAAAGCGCTGCAAACCTTAATTGACGATTATACCAAACGGTTATCGTTTTACATCAAATTTGAACTGGAAATTATTCCGGATATTAAAAACGTTAAAAACTTGTCCGAAAACCAGCAAAAAGAAAAGGAAGGCGAGTTAATTTTGGCGAAGCTATCGCCTACTGACCAACTGATTTTGTTAGACGAGAACGGAAAAAATTTCTCCAGTATGGGCTTCGCTGATGAACTCCAAAAAAAAATGAATTCCGGTGTCAAAACCTTGGTATTCGTGATTGGCGGACCTTATGGCTTCAGTGATGAAATCTATAAAAAAGCGCAAGGAAAAATTTCGCTTTCGCTGATGACTTTCTCCCACCAGATGGTACGCCTATTTTTTATCGAGCAATTGTACCGCGGATTTACAATATTGCGCAACGAACCCTATCATCACCAATAACCACACACGTTATATCTTTCATAATCCGTTAGGATTTCCTTTCAAAAAGCGCTAATTTTATTATGAAAAAATTATTGCAATACATTGATATTCAGTTTATTGCAAATGAATTTACTATATACCTATTTACTTTTTTAATTTTAATCATTCTATTATGAAACGCCATCTTGGATTATTAGCTTTAGCTTTTTTTGCAATGGGTCTGTTTTCGTGCACGAGCGACGATGATGGGACGGTGACTCCAACACCGACAACAACAACTTTTACAGCAACCTTGAATGGGTCAAATGAAGTACCTTCAAATAGCTCAACAGCTAGCGGTTCGGCTACACTTACTTTTAATAACACAACAAAAATTTTCACTTTAACAACAACCTTTACGGGACTAACACCAAATGCGGCACACATACACAAAGGTGCTATTGGAGTTAGCGGTCCTGCCGTGTTCCCTTTGTCTGATCTGACTTCTCCAATCACCTATACCAGTGTAACGTTGGATGCATCGCAAGAAGCAGATCTTAAAGCAAATCTATATTATATCAATTTACACACAGATGCTTATGCTGATGGGGAAATCAGGGGACAACTTCTTAAACAAGGAACTTCCGGCGGAGGTGGCGGCGGTGGCGGAGGCTACTAAACCGAGCTCACTCAGAAATTATAAAACAAAAGCCAATTTACTTTTAACACGTGAAGATGGCTTTTGTTTGCTTAAACTATTGTACTTTTTCAAACAAACGTACACATTCTACAGCTTCTTTCACATCATGAACCCGCAGGATTTTGGCACCTTTCATTAAAGAAATCGTATTTAAAACCGTAGTTCCGTTAAGCGCTTCCTGCGCACTGGTGTTCAGCAATTTATATACCATGGATTTTCTTGAAACTGCCGATAAAACAGGCATTTCCAGAACCTGAAACAATTCCAGCTTCTGTAATACTTCATAATTCTGATCCAACGTCTTTGCAAAACCGAATCCGGGATCAATAATGATGTCATTAATCCCTAAACTCCTTGCCGTAGCTATTCGTTCAGAAAAATAGTGAATCATTTCTTTAATTACATCGCCGTAATCCGTTAAGGATGTCATGGTTTGCGGTGTACCGCGCATATGCATCATGATATAAGGAACATCAGCATCGCCAATTACTTTCAGCATATTTTCGTCTAATAATCCTGCCGAAATATCATTAATTATCGCCGCTCCGTTTTCAATAGCCGCTTTAGCCACTGCTGCCCTGAAGGTATCAATAGACAAAATGGCTTCGGGAAAATGTTTGCTTATTAAATCCACAACAGGAATCAACCGCGCCAATTCTTCTTCTTCCGGGACAAAAACCGCATTTGGCCTTGATGAATAAGCACCAACATCAATGAAAGTGGCGCCTTCGCTAAGCATTTTTTCGGTTTGGCTCAGAAAATCGGAATCGGATTTATATTTTCCTCCGTCAAAAAAGGAATCGGGCGTAATGTTCAGTATTCCCATTACTTTCGGTACGGATAAATCGACTAGCTGTCCTTTACAGTTGATGTTCATTGAACTCTTTATTGGTTATTCTTACTAGTTTGTTGTTGCCGGCTTTTGAACTTCAATGTTTATTCTTTACATTTGAAACTTCAAGAAAAACAAAGATAATTATAAATGAGTACGACTTCACAGGAATATGACAGGGTAATTGCCATTTGTCGCGATTTATATTCAAAAAAGATGAAGGATTACGGTAGTGCATGGCGCATCTTACGCCTTCCTTCCCTAACCGACCAGATTTTTATAAAAGCCCAACGCATCCGCAGTTTACAGGAAAATGAAGTTCGTAAAATAGACGAAGACGAAACAGGAGAATTCATTGGTATTATCAATTATTCGATTATGGCATTGATTCAGCTGGATTTAGGCGTTGTTGACCAACCGGATTTAGATTGGGAAACCGCCGTGAGACTATACGATGAAAAAGTAACGCTGACCAAAGAGCTAATGGAAGCAAAAAATCATGATTATGGAGAGGCTTGGCGCGATATGCGTGTAAGTTCGCTTACTGATCTGATCCTTCAGAAACTTTTGCGTGTTAAACAGATTGAAGATAATAAAGGGAAGACATTGGTCTCAGAAGGAATCGATGCCAACTACCAGGATATGATCAACTATTCGGTTTTTGCCCTTATTCTGATGAAATTCGGAAAATAAAAGCAGATGATTTACAGAGAAGCAAAAAGCAATGATATAAAGCAAATTCAGATAGTAAGGAATTCCGTAAAAGAGAATGCCTTATCCAATCCCGATTTGGTTTCCGACAGGGATTGTGAAGAATTCCTGTTCGAGAGAGGAAAAGGATGGGTTTGCGAAATTGAAAACCAGATCGTAGGTTTTGCTATTGCCGATTTAAAAGAAGATAATATTTGGGCACTATTCATTCACCCCGATTTTGAAAAAAGAGGAATCGGCAAAAAACTACATGAAATGATGCTCGACTGGTATTTCAGGCAGTCTAAAGAAAAAGTATGGCTCGGAACAGCATTCAATACAAGAGCCGAAAGTTTTTATCGAAAAGCCGGCTGGACGGAAGTAGGAACGCACGGCACCAAAGAGATTAAATTTGAAATGACCTATAACAACTGGATAAATTTATACCAATCTAAAAGCTAACTATGAAATATTTAGTACACGTATCAAGAATAATTGTCGGCATCCTCTTCATCATCTCCGGACTGATAAAGCTGAATGATCCTATAGGATTTTCGTTCAAACTGGAAGAGTATTTTTCGGAAGCCGTCCTGAACATGCCATTTTTGGTGCCGTATGCTTTGGCAATTGCAGTTTTTGTTGTGATTTTTGAAGTAGTATTGGGTGTAGCTTTGCTATTAGGTTTTAAACCGAAATGGACACTTTGGAGTTTACTTTTAATGATTGTATTCTTCACTTTCCTGACATTCTATTCCGCGTATTTCAATAAAGTTACCGATTGTGGCTGTTTTGGTGATGCGCTGAAACTGACACCTTGGGAATCTTTTACAAAGGACATCATCTTATTATTTTTTATCCTGATTTTGTTCTTTAACAGAAAACACATTACGCCGATTTTACCTAAAAAACCGGCCGCCATGGCAGTTATGGCGTCTTTCTTACTATGTCTTTTTATGGGTTATTGGGTTTTGAACCATTTGCCGTTAAAAGATTTCAGGGCGTATAAAATCGGGACCAACATCCAAAAAGGAATGGAACATCCAAAAGGGGCACCGCATTCCGTTTATGAAATGATTTTCGTTTACAAAGTGAACGGCAAAGAACAGAATTTTACCGAAAAACAGTTGATGGAAATCCCTGCGGGAGCAGAATTCGTTCGTCGCGAGGACAAGCTTATAACGCAAGGATATGTACCTCCAATCCACGACTTTACCATCGAATTGGACGGACAAAACTACACCGAAGAAATGCTTAATGAGCCAAAACTGATACTGTTAATTTCTTACGATTTGAAAAAAGCGAGTCCGCAAGGATTGGCAAAATTGGAAGGATTTTCAAAAGAAGCACAGGCAAAAGGCTATAAAGTTATCGGAATGACCGCTTCAGGAATTGAAGAAATTTCTAAGTACCGTAAAGAAAATCATATTACTTTTGATTATTATTTCTGTGATGCCACGACATTGAAAACCATCGAAAGAGGTAATCCAAGTATCGTTGTACTTCACAAAGGCACAATTATTGATAAAAAGCACTGGAATGATATCGAAGATGTTAAATTATAACCAAATCAAACAAATGCCTATTATGAAAAAAATACTTTTAGCCATCGTTTTTGCTCTTGGAGCTTTCTTCATGTATTCTTACACCACTAAAGAAGACGATATTGCCTTCAAAAAAGAAGCACTGGAAAACAAATTAATTACCGCAGAAGGCAGCCAGATGGCGTTTGGTGATATCCTTAAAAAATACAAAGGAAAGACCGTTGTGATTGATGTTTGGGCCTCTTGGTGCTCTGATTGTATAAAAGGAATGCCGAAAGTGAAGACTTTACAAGAACAATTCCCAGATGCAACTTATTTATTCGTTTCCATGGATAAAACACCGGAAGCTTGGAAAAAAGGTATTGAAAAACACAACGTTGTGGGAGAGCATTATCTTGCTACAGACGGCATGAAAGGTGTTTTCGGAAAGGCTATTTCACTGGATTGGATTCCACGTTACATGGTAGTCGATAAAAAAGGTAAAATTGCCCTTTTCAAAGCTATCGAGGCAGATGACGAAAAACTAATCGAGACATTAAAAACTTTAAAATAAATGAGACACAAAATCGTTGCCGGTAACTGGAAAATGAATAAAAATGCGGGAGAAACCACGCAGTTATTAACCGATATCCTAAACCAACTTCCCTCGGGAAAAGAGGTCGAAGTTATAGTGGCGCCATCATTTGTGAATTTGGTACAGGCTGTTCATATTTTGGAACATACCAATATCGGTGTGGCAGCGCAGAATATGCATCAGGCGGAAGGCGGCGCTTTTACCGGCGAAGTTTCTGCTGACATGCTGGTATCCGTTGGTGTGCAAAATGTAATCTTAGGCCATTCGGAAAGACGTTCTTATTTTAAAGAGAGTGATGCCCTTTTGGCTAACAAAGTAGATACTGCTTTAAAACACGAAATGCGCATTATTTTCTGCATCGGTGAAGAGTTAAAAGACCGCCAGAACAAACAGCATTTCAATGTTGTGGAATACCAGCTTAAAGATGGTTTATTCCATTTAGGTGCCAAAGCCTGGGATAACATAGTTTTAGCGTACGAACCCGTTTGGGCCATCGGTACCGGCGAAACCGCTACGCCGGAACAGGCACAGGAAATGCATAAATTCATCCGACAAACCGTAGAAGATAAATACGGATTAAATGTTGCCGAAAAAGTTTCCATCCTGTACGGAGGAAGTGTTAAAGCGGACAATGCTAAAGAAATTTTCTCAAAACCAGACGTAGATGGCGGACTGATTGGCGGAGCTTCACTTAAAGCCGAAGATTTTGTAGCTATTGTAAGTGCCACTTAATTTACAAAACATATCGTATTTCAGGACCGCTCCTACCCGAGCGGTTTTTTATTGCGCTAAAATTCTGTTAAAGCGATTTCTTACAAAAAGGTTTGTTGGTACTTTTAGGGCACTAAACAGCAAACCATGAAAAAAATCATTTTCCTATTGTTTCTCACCCCAATATTCTGCAATGCGCAACAGGCAAAACTACTGGAACCAGGTATTATCTCCAATGACGGCGTTTTCGGATTTACGCTTTCTCCCGACGGTAACCGTGCCCTTTGGGTCGAGTCAAATGGTACCCGCGATACCTTAATCATAAAAGAAAGTGTGAAACGCAACGGAAAATGGCAAAAACCGGTTCCCGCCTCTTTCTCTAACAAGCTTCCGCACAAGGACATAGATCCGCTTTTCAGCCCGGATGGCAAAACGGTATTCTTTCAGTCGAATCGTCCTGTACTTAATCATCCTAACAGAAAAGGGTTCGATATTTATTCTGTCACTAAAACCGAAAACGGCTGGTCGGAACCGAAGCATTTAGGAGATGAAATTAATACTGATGCCTCCGAATCGTTTGCTTCCATTACTAAAAAAGGAAATATTTATTTCATGAAGGAAAACGAAAACGGTACCGGAAAATCAGATATTTATGTCGCCGAATTCAAAAACGGGAATTATATGCTGAAGAACATAGGTGCACCAATTAATACGAACGAACGCGAATCCAATCCATATATTGCACCTAATGAGGATTATATCATTTATTTTTCAACCGATCCGAATGGTTTTGGTGATGTCGATTTATACATAAGCTTCAAAATGAAAAACCAATGGACGGTTCCTCAAAATCTTGGCAAGGATATCAATTCGGAAATAGGTGAATTTTGCCCGTTCGTGCATCATAAAGAAGATCGTCTGTATTTTGCACGCAACAAAAAAGGAGAAAAGCGCCTGATTGAAAATATCCATTACTACGAGAATTTCAATGCGCTTCTCAAAAAACTAAAAAAATCGGCAGTGCTGCAAAAAGCATAGTGGTTTCGTAATTTTGTGCTATTTTAGCAACATGATTACAGTAAGCATCATTGGTTCCGGTAATGTCGCACAACATCTAATTTCCGTTTTTCAGCAAACGGAAAATGTGTCCTTGAAGCAGGTTTTTTCGCGTAAGCGTGAGAATATCAGCGCATTGGTTTCTGATGAAAAAATCATAACACAGTATTCTGACTTAATACCAGCCGATATCTTTATTATTTCCGTGACAGATGATGCTATTGCCGAAGTTTCGCAACAGCTTCCGTTTAAAAACCAATTGGTAGTTCATACTTCAGGAAGTATGAGTCTGGATGCTTTGGACAGTAAGAACCGTAAAGGCGTTTTCTATCCGCTGCAGACATTTTCAAAATCCAAGCTTATAGATTTTAAAGAAGTTCCGCTTTGTCTTGAAACAGAAAAGAAAAGTGATTATGCTGTTTTAGAAACTTTGGCGAAAGCGATATCAGATAAAGTATTCAGAATCAATTCCGAACAAAGGCAAAGTCTGCATGTAGCAGCAGTTTTTTCATGTAATTTCGTGAATCATCTGTATCAGTTGGGAAGTGAAATCTGTGAAGAAAATAATGTCCCTTTTGAAATCCTGTTTCCCTTAATTCAGGAAACTGCCGAGAAAATCAAGACGCTTTCACCAAAAGAAGCACAAACCGGTCCGGCCAAACGCAACGACCAAAAAACCATTGAAAAACATTTGTCTTTCCTTGAAGACGAGAACAAAAAAACAATTTATCAATTGCTAACCCAATCCATACAAAACCACAATGGCTAAGAGTTATAAAGAAATCATGAACGACATCAACACGTTTATTTTTGATGTTGACGGCGTTCTTACCGACGGAACCGTACATATTACACCAACCGGAGAAATGCTTCGTGAAATGAATATCCGTGACGGCTATGCCATGAAAGCAGCTGTCGAGAACGGTTATGTTGTTTGTATCATTTCCGGCGGAAGCAATGAAGGCGTTCGAGTTAGGTTAAGAAACCTTGGTATAACCGACATCCATCTTGGCGTTCCCAATAAAGTCGAAACTTTCAAAGAATTTACTGATGTTTACAACATTAAACCGGAACAGGTTTTATACATGGGCGACGACATTCCCGATTATCATGTGATGCAATTGGTTGGATTGCCTACCTGTCCGCAAGACGCTGTTCCGGAAATCAAAAATATTTCGAATTACATTTCTCATCGTAACGGAGGAAAAGGAGCTGTCCGTGATGTTATCGAACAGGTCATGAAAGTCCAGGGCAAATGGATGGAACATTTCGATGCAAAATTTGATTAAATTATTTACGAAAAGACGCTACTAAAATAAATGAAACATTTTCTAAAGCTAATCCGCTTCCAAAACCTGTTAATGCTGGCTTTAATGCAGCTTATTTTCCACTTTGTATTTCTGAAACAGCAAAAAGACCTTTTTCTGGCTTTGTCCGACTGGCAATTCATATTATTAACATTGGCTACCATTGCCATTGCTGCCGGTGGTTATGTAATTAATAACATTATGGATCAGGAAACGGATGAAGTGTCTAAGCCAAAAAATGTGATTGTGGGAAAGCATATTTCTGAAGGAATGGCTTATAACATTTACATTGGTCTGAATATCATTGGCGTGGGAATTGGCTTTTACTTATCGAATGTTATTCAGAAGCCAAGTTTTGCGGCAGTATTTATTATAGTTGCAGCTACTTTATACATGTATGCCACCAGTTTCAAACAAACCCTGTTGATTGGTAATGTAATTGTGGCATTACTGCTTTCCGTAAGCGTTATCATCATTGGTATTTTTGATTTGCTTCCGGCGACTTATGAAGGCAATCAGGTGCAGATGAGTACGATTTTCAGCATTCTGCTGGATTATGCACTTTTTGCTTTCATCATCAATTTCATTCGTGAGATAGTGAAAGATATCGAAGATATGGATGGTGATTATAATGCAGGAATGAGTACGCTTCCTATTGTTCTTGGAACAGACAGAACTACTAAGATTGTATGCGGATTGACGCTAATTCCAATAGCGCTTTTGATTCTGTATGTAAACAAAAACCTTCTGGAATTACAGTGGGTAATGTATTATGTGTTGCTTTTCGTTTTGGCACCGTTGCTTTATTTTCTTATCAAAGTCTGGAACGCAAAATCGAAGAAGGAATTCCATCATTTAAGTATGGTTTTAAAATTGGTTTTACTTTTCGGAATCTTATCCATTGTCGTGATCACTATTAATATGAATTTGAATGCTTAAAGACAAATTAAACGGTTTCAATATTATTTTAGCTTCAGGTTCTCCCCGACGCCAGCAGTTTTTCAGGGATTTGGATCTTGATTTCGAAATCAGGCTGAAAGAAGTCGAAGAAATCTATTCCGAAGATCTGAAAGCAGAAGAAATCACCAATTATTTAGCCGAACTGAAAGCAAATGCCTTTCTTGACGAACTTTCCGATAAAGATATTTTAGTTACCAGCGATACCATTGTGTGGCACGAGAACAAAGCTTTGGGAAAACCGAAGGATTATGAGGATGCTTTTCAGATGCTGCAGTCGCTTTCCGGAAAAACGCATGAGGTTATCACCTCAGTCTGCATAAGAACTAACTCTAAAACGGATACTTTTTACGGAGTAACGAGAGTGACATTCAACAAACTCACTAACGAAGCCATTACTTATTATTTAGATAATTACAAACCTTTCGACAAAGCCGGCTCGTATGGTATCCAGGAATGGATAGGTTTGGTGGCTATTTCAGGAATTGATGGCTCCTATGCAAATGTTGTTGGCCTTCCCGTAGATAAAGTTTATAAACATTTGCTTACATTTGTAGAACACTAACTTCTGCAGATATGTTTGAGGACAAATTTTATATGGAGATTGTGGCAACCACTGTCACCGTAATAGTATATTTATTATTGCGATTGGGTGTTGCTAAGATTGTACGACGTTTTGCCCAGATTACCGGTACGATTGAGCATCGGACTAATCTTGTGATTAAGTACATGAACATACTGCTGACGATCATTACAGTTATTGTGCTTTTTACCGTCTGGGGTATCGGAACCGGTCAGCTAGTATTCTTTGCCTCTTCCATTTCAGCGATTATTGGTGTGGCCATGTTTGCGCAATGGTCGATTTTGAGTAACATTACAGCAGGAATTATACTTTTCTTTAACTTCCCTTTTAAGATTGGTGACGTCATAATGATACATGACAAAGACTTCCCCGTCGAAGGTGAAATCATTGACATTACAGCATTTCACGCGCTTTTAAGAGCACAAAACGGTGAACGCATTACCTATCCCAACAACCTTTTACTGCAGAAAGGTATCACTATCATAAAAAACTACAGCGACGATCGGGAGTTTATGGATTAACAGGATTTTTTTGTAAAAGTTTAGGTTTATTTTTATACTTTTAACAGATGTAATTCCGTTTTAATACAATTACAAATTAATTTATTCATTAAAACCAAAATATTATGAAAACAGTTAAATTATTACTGCTTGGATTTCTTTTGTCATTTGCAGTAAACGCTTCAGCACAGGTTGACGTGAATGTTAATATAGGCCCTCCGGTATGGGGTCCACCACTACCTGCCAATGCACGTTATTATTATATTCCGGACATTGAAGTGTATTATGATGTTCCTACGGCCAGATATATCTACATGGGTCCGAGCGGATGGATATATGCCAAAAGATTACCCGCCAGATATGCGCATTATGATTTACGTGCCGGTCGTACTATAGTTTTGGATTACAGAGGCGAAAGACCATACAGCTTTTATAAACAACATAAAGTAAAATATCCTAAGGGTGTTGCAAAAGGACATGCTAAAGGCCACGGAAAAGGTCATGGGAAAGGTCACGGAAAAGGGAAATAAAAATTCATAAATTCCGAAATTATAAAAAAGCAAGGCGAAATATCCTTGCTTTTTTTATGAAAAATAAATTTGATATTGCTTGTAAATTCAGGCATTTACAAAATTACACCACGAAGCTGCAAATAAATTTTAATTTAATAATTCGTTTTGGCACGGTAGTTGGAAATAGTAAAACATCAGACGATTACTTGGTTTAATTTAAATATAAAATTATGAAAGCTATTAAATTTTTATTCGCAGGAATATTTTTAATGACCTTAAGTGCACAAGCACAGGTTTCGGTTAATGTAAATATTGGTACGCCTCCGGTTTGGGGTCCTGTCGGATACGCAGAAACAAGATACTATTATATTCCGGACATCGAAGTATATTATGATATCCCAACAGCAATGTTCATCTATTTTGATGGTGGCGGATGGATAAGAACAGCATACCTTCCTTACCGTTACAGACATTACGATTTATATGGCGCTTATAAAGTTTGTTTACATGATTACGGACCAAATCCATACATCTACTACAAACAACACAGAACGCAATACTATCACGGTTACCGAGGGACACCTCAAAGAACTTATGGAGTTCGACCACAGGTAGTATACAATGGTCCGAGAGACGGTTATCGCCGAGAAAGAAATGATGACGATCGTAGAGAATATTACAGAAATGATAATCGAGGCGAAAGAAGAAACAACGATTACAGAAATGAATATCGTGGTACACGTGAGAGTGGAAATGGTGTTAGGCATGAGCCATCTCGCGGCAATGGAAATGGAAATGGCCGTGGAAACAACGGTAATGGAAATGGAAATGGCAGAGGCCACGGAAAAAGAGGTTAATGTTTAAATCATTAATTCAAAGTAAGGCAAAGGCTGTATAGTCTTTGCCTTTTTTAATTTCCTGTTAAATAAATTATTCAGATATCCTATTTCACTATATTTGAAAAACAAGAATAACACTACATTATGAAGAGGCCCGGCTCACTTTTATATCTTTTTTTACTCCTGTTTTCCCAGCAGTTTTTTGCCCAGCAACCGCAAAAATTAAGCGCCGCCGATATTTACAATCAGATTGAAAAACTAAATTTCTTAGGATCAGTGCTATACATTGCTGCGCATCCTGACGACGAAAATACGCGATTGATTTCGTATCTCTCTAATGAAACCAAAGCCCGAACCGGTTATTTATCCCTTACCCGCGGGGACGGAGGTCAAAATCTGATTGGTACCGAATTAAAAGAATTACTAGGTGTTCTGCGGACACAGGAATTACTTGCTGCAAGAAGAATCGATGGCGGTGAACAGTTTTTTTCCCGCGCCAATGATTTTGGCTATTCCAAAGAGCCGGAAGAAACATTCAACATCTGGAACAAAGAAGAAATAATGAGCGATGTAGTGATGGCTATCCGAAAATTCAAACCGGATGTAATCATTAATCGCTTTAATCACAGAACACCGGGTACCACTCACGGCCATCATACCGCTTCAGCAATTTTAAGTGTGGAAGCATTTGATAAAACCAATGATCCAACCGTTTTTCCCGAACAGCTTACAGGCACATCGCTATGGCAGCCCAAAAGAGTATTTTTCAATACTTCCTGGTGGTTTTACGGCAGCGAGGAAAATTTCAAAAAAGCAGATAAAACCAATTTATTTACCATAAATACCGGCGTTTTTTATCCCTTAAAAGGAAAAAGCAATGGTGAAATTGCCGCCTTAAGCAGAAGTCAGCATCAATGTCAGGGTTTCGGCAGCACAGGTACACGTGGCGATGAACTTGAATACCTTGAATTTTTAAAAGGTGATGTTCCGAAAGATAAAAACAATATTTTCGAAGGCATCAACACGACCTGGACCAGAATTAAAGGTGGGGAAGCTGTCGGTAAAATACTGACTGAAATCCAAACCAACTTCAACTTCAAAAATCCTGACGTGCATTTGCCAAAATTGATAGAAGCTTACAAACTCATCAATCAATTAGAAGACGAACACTGGAAAACGATTAAGAAACAGGAACTTGAAAACATTATCATAGCTTCTACCGGCTTATATTTAGAAAGTGTTGCCTCTCAGCAAAATACGAATCCAAATAGCGAGATTGCCTTAAAACTTGAAGCCATCAACAGAAGCAATACGGCAATTGAAATTACAGCAGTTGCTTTTCTGAATACAAATGTGATTGAAAATATAAAACTGGAGAATAATATAACATTCAAAACCGAAAAGACAATCAGGATTCCCGAAAATGCTGCCTTTTCATCTCCTTATTGGTTAAATGAAAAAGGAACATTAGGGTTGTTCTCTGTTACGGATAAAAATAGGATAGGCAAACCGGAAACCGCCCGTCAGCAATTGCTTTGGAAATTAAATATTGTCGGTGAACCTTTTACCATAGCAAAAGATATTGTCTACAAATTCAATGATGCTGTAAAAGGCGAAATGTACCAGCCTTTTGCTATTTTGCCCGAAGTGACCACTGAAATATTAAATAAAGTTGAGCTTTTCCCAAACAATAAGAAACATCAGATTTCAGTGAAAATAAAAGCCGGGAAAGACAATTGTAAAGGAGAAGTAATGCTGGAACTGCCTTCTGAATGGAAAGTGACCCCAAAATCAATTCCGTTTGATTTAGCCCAAAAAGGAAGTGAGAAAACTGTTTCTTTTGAAGTTACACCTCCATCCCACTCTTCCAAAGCGATTGCGAAGAGCATTGCTGTAATAAACAACAACCGCTTCGATAAAAAGCTGGTTACTATTGATTATGCGCATATTCCGCTGCAGCAGATTTTATTACCTTCAGAAGCCAAATTCAACCGACTTGAAATTGAGACCAGAGGTAATAACATTGGCTATATCATGGGTGCAGGAGACGAAATCCCGGAAAGTTTAAGACAGATGGACTATAATGTAACACTCCTTGCTCCGGAAAAAATAACGCCTGAAGCAATTAAAGATTTCGATGCTATTTTGGTCGGAATTCGCGCTTATAATACCGTTGACGCCTTAAAATTCAAGCAAAATACGCTGCTGGATTACGTAAAAAATGGAGGCACGATGATTGTGCAGTACAATACGTCCGGAAAATTGGTTACCAATAATATTGCACCTTACGAACTTAAACTTTCGCAGGACAGGGTTACTGAGGAAACTGCTAAAGTCACTTTTCTGGAACCCAAACACCCGATTTTAAATTTTCCAAACAAAATAACGGAGAAAGACTTCGAATCCTGGATTCAGGAGCAGGGCTTGTACTATCCTAATAAATGGGGCAAGGAATTTACTCCGATACTGTCGGCACATGATAAAGGCGAAACCGCGAAAGACAGTGGCTTATTAGTAGCAAAATACGGCAAAGGTCATTATATTTATACCGGATTAAGTTTTTTCAGGGAATTACCTGAAGGTGTTCCGGGTGCCTTCCGATTGATGGCTAACATGATTGCTATTGGAGAATAAGTAAGCAACAGGAGAAAAGAAGCAAGAAACAAGAAATCACATATAAAGATTTTATATCTTCAAAACTCAGCAACTTTAAAATAAAACCATGAAAGAACAGGAATTTAAGTGGAAAAAAAGTTATACCGGCGTATTGCTGCTCAATGCGTTTTATATTCTGTTGTTCTATTTTCTAATGCAAATGTACGCTTAGATTATGCAGCCAATAGACTGGATCGTACTTTCGGTAACGCTTTTATTCATCGTTATTTACGGAGCCTGGAAAACCAAAGGCAGTAAAAATGTTGAAGAATATATCCTCGGCAATAACGAAACACCGTGGTGGACTGTCGGACTCTCCGTTATGGCTACACAGGCGAGCGCGATTACTTTTCTCTCAACTCCGGGACAAGCCTATCACGACGGAATGGGATTCGTTCAGTTCTACTTCGGATTACCGATTGCAATGGTAGTTATCTGCATCACATTTATCCCTATTTATCACAAACTTAAAGTCTTCACAGCATATGAATTCCTTGAACAGCGTTTCGACGTAAAAACCCGTTCGCTGGCTTCACTCCTCTTTTTATTCCAGCGCGGATTGGGAACCGGTTTAACCATTTATGCCCCCGCAATCATTCTTTCGGCATTATTGGGCTGGAACCTTACCATAATGAATGTCATCATTGGAGTTTTGGTAATCATTTATACATTTTCGGGCGGCACAAAAGCCGTAAACGTAACGCAAAAACAGCAGATGTTCGTGATTATGACCGGAATGTTCATCACGTTTTTCCTGATTTTAAGCTATTTGCCCGAAGAACTGAGTTTCAGCAACGCCTTAGGAATTGCCGGAGCTAATGATAAAATGAATATTGTAGATTTTTCTTTTAATCCCGAAACACGATATACATTTTGGAGCGGAATTACAGGAGGTTTCTTTCTGGCATTATCCTATTTCGGAACTGATCAGTCGCAGGTGGGACGCTATTTATCGGGAAAGTCCATTCGGGAGAGCCAGATGGGAATGATCATGAACGGTTTTTTAAAGGTACCGATGCAGTTTTTTATATTGCTGACAGGCGTTATGGTTTTTGTATTCTTCCAATTCCACTCTTCTCCTTTACATTTTAATCCGACCAATAATGATTTAGTCCGAAAATCGACGCATAAGGCTGCCTTTGAAAAACTCGAAAAGGAACTCGAGGCCGTCCAATCCGAGAAAAAGGAAATCAGTATGTTGTATGTAGGTCAGCTGAACCAGGATTTCGACAACCCGATTCTACAGCAGAAAATGGTATCGCTTTCCGGCAAGGAAAAAGACCTGCGCGAACAGGCCAAAGAAATTATAAGCAAAGTGGATGAAGAAACTGAAACCAATGATAAAGATTATGTCTTCCTGTATTTCATTTTGAATTTCCTGCCCAAAGGTCTAATTGGATTGTTGTTAGCTGTAATATTTTCAGCGGCAATGTCATCCTCAGCGTCTGGGCTGACGGCACTTGCCTCTACCACAACAATAGATATCTACAAACGAAACTTAAAAGCAGATAAATCCGAAAAGCATTTTGTAACCGCAACGCAGTTTTTCACTTTAATCTGGGGAATTATTGCCATACTTTTTGCCTGTATCGGAACGCTTTTTGAAAACCTTATCCAGCTGGTAAACATTATTGGCTCGATTTTCTACGGAACGGTATTGGGAATTTTTCTCGTGGCTTTCTATGTGAAATTTGTCAAAGCAAGGGCTGTATTCTGGAGTGCATTGATCTCGCAGCTGACTATTTTCTATATTTATTATCTTGATATAGTCAGCTTTTTATGGCTCAACTTTATTGGAGCTTTGCTTACAATAGTTTTGGGAATTCTGCTTCAGTGCTTTGTAAAAACCAAGGACTAAAAAAAGGCTGTCAATTGACAGCCTTTTTTCTATTTTTCAAATGAATTATTTTTTAGACCATTCTGCAATGGAGTCTTTATTCATCTTTACATAATCCATGTTCTTTTCTTTTTCAGCACCGGCCAATGATAATTTTGCAGTTTCAATAGCTGCAGTCTTATCCCCTTTTTTCGCCTGGATTAACGATTTTAAACGTAAATACCAATAGGGTGCTTCCACTCCTCTCAAATCTACCGCCTTATTAATCCATGTCAGTGCTTTATTCAAATCACCATTGGATTGGTAAAAATACTGTGCAGAAGAGAAGAAGTCATTGGCACTAGGACCAGCTAATGTAGTCTCAATACTCTTCATGGCTGTTTTTTGCGTAGGAACTTCAAATTTAACAGCGATAACCGTTTTCTCCCACGCCAGTTCTAAATGAGCAAAGTCATTCTCAACATTATTAACGCCAATCGTAAATGTCTCAACTTTTCTATTTATTGTTTCCGGCTTAACTGTTGTTCTTACCGCAACTTTTGTTTCATCCCAAACTTCCGGTAGGCCCCAGTTATCCGTTGAAGTGTAAAAAATCACATCCCAGCTATCTGCTTTCGGTAATGTATATAAGGCATACTTACCTTTTTTCAGGGCTTTTCCGCCAATAACAACATCTTCGCTGAAAGAAACCGTAGTATTTGCATTCGCTCCGGTTCTCCAAAGTTTACCATAAGGGACCAATTCACCAAAAACAGTTCTTCCTTTGATACTCGGACGTGAATAGTCGATTTCAACATCTGTTAAACCTACAACCTGTTCGATTTTTGTGCTCGGACTCGCCTGAGGCGTTTTAACCTGTGCCTGAATTGCCAATGTAGCAAAGGCAAAAACAGCAGAAAGTACTATCTTTTTCATAAAAGAATTTCGTTTATTTGATTTATGTTGCCACGAAAATAGTGAAAAATATTGCGTCGAAATGTTAAGAATAGCTTAAATAGGCATTTCTTTTACTTGTACACAGATACATTTACTATTGCTTACTTTTACAAAAAAAACAATGTTTACGATCCACTCGATTCAGAAATTACCCATTGGAATTGACGAAGCCTGGAAATTCTTTTCCGACCCGAAAAACCTTAACATCATTACCCCGGATTCCATGAAATTCAGGACACTTTCGGGCGATGACCGCACTATGTTTGGCGGACAGATTATCCATTATAAAATTTCCCCCTATCGAGGCATCACAGTAGAATGGGTAACTGAAATTACACATATAAAAGAGAAAACCTTTTTTGTAGATGAGCAACGCTTCGGGCCTTATAAATTCTGGCATCACAAGCATCTTTTCAAAGAAATTGAAGGTGGCGTGGAAATGGAAGATATCGTGCATTACAAACTCCCTTTCGGATTTCTGGGTAAATTGTTCCATCCGATCCTGGTAAAACCGAAACTCAGGGAGATTTTCAACTTCAGAAGACAAAAGCTAATTTCACTTTTTGGTAAATTCAACGATTAACTATGACGGTTTTCTGGTTTCGACGCGATTTACGATTGGATGACAATACCGCACTTTTTCATGCTTTAAACAGCGATGAAGAAGTAATGCCGATTTTCATTTTCGATGAGACAATTCTGTCCCAACTGGAGTCGGATGATCCCCGCGTGACGTTCATTCATAAGCAACTGGCAAGTATCAATGAAGAACTACAGAAAAAAGGAAAATCCCTGGCAATTTTTCACGGAAATCCTCTAGATGTTTTCAGAAAATTAATTTCCGAAAATGAGATAAAGGAAGTCTACACCAATCACGACTACGAACCCTCAGCACGAAAACGCGATAAGGAAATTAATACGCTTTTAAAAGAAAAGAATATCGCTTTTAAAACCTGCAAGGATCAGTTGGTTTTTGAGAAAAATGAAGTCACAAAAGACGATGGAAAACCGTATGTGGTTTTTACGCCTTATTCCAGAAAATGGAAAGAAAACCTTAGTAAAATAAAATTACCTAATTATAAGTCCGAAGATCTGATTGCCAATTTCGCTGTTCACTCCTATCCTTTCCTGAGTTTGAAAGACATCGGTTTTGAAGCTTCTGAAATTAAACCCATGCCTTACAATATTTCAGAAAAATTACTTTCCCATTATGAGGAGACACGGAATTTTCCTGCGATTGAAGGAACTTCCATGTTAAGCGTATACTTGCGTTTCGGAACTATTTCCATCCGAAAATTAGTGCGCGAGGCCAAAGAAATCAAAAACGAAACTTTCCTGAACGAGCTAATCTGGCGGGAATTCTTTATGCAGATCTTATGGCATTTTCCTCATACTGCCAACAGAAGCTTTCGCGAGAAATATGACAACATCCAATGGTCCAATGATGAAGAGCTTTTTCAGAAATGGTGCGAAGGTAAAACCGGATATCCGTTTGTGGACGCCGGGATGCGCGAACTCAACGCGACCGGACACATGCATAACCGCGTGCGCATGATTGTGGCAAGTTTTTTATGCAAGCACCTGTTGATCGACTGGCGCTGGGGCGAAGCGTATTTTGCCCATAAGCTTTTGGATTATGAGCAATCAAGCAATGTCGGCAACTGGCAATGGGCTGCAGGCAGTGGTGTCGATGCTGCTCCCTATTTTCGAATATTTAATCCGACAGAGCAGATAAAAAAGTTCGATAAAGATTTAACATACATCAAAAAATGGGTTCCGGAACTCGAAACAACTGCTTATCCAAAACCTATTGTGGAGCATAAAGAAGCACGGGAAAAGTGCTTACAGGTTTATAAGGCAGCTATTGGCTGAAATAATTCTCATCATGCAAAGTCAGCGGCATGGAACTGTGCACAGTGATTTTATGGACTGTTGCGGCTTTCCATTGACTGCCCTTTAAAAAAGCAATAATTTCCTTTTCAAAATAGGCTTTGAACTTATTATTACCAGGATTTTTAAAGGTGGTTTTTATAACAAAATCTGAAATGGAACCATCTTTGTAAATCGTAAACTGGACTGCAGAAACGAAATTATTTTTTTCTCCAGTATCTAAAAATCCGTCTGGTATTTTAAAGTCATGGAGAAAATCATTATTAATTTGCGTGCGCATACCTCTGTAAGCTTTTGATTTTACATAAACAACCAAAGTATCATCGATATGTGCGTAGCTGAAAACTTCATCGGTTCTCCGGAGAACATATAAAGAATCTGCCTGCTTTTCTAAATTTAGTATAAAATCAGCGCCATATTTCTTTTCTATCATTTTATTCATGGCACGCTGATAGCAACTAAAATTTAAAATATAAGGTTTTCCATCCTTAAGTATTGTCTCAGTTTCCGGACCTGATTCCCAACGAAATTCTATGTTTTTTTCATGAAGTAGTTCCTTGAATTCCGGATGATACCGCGTACTTTTTAAACTGGTGCATCCGCCAGAAATATAACTGTAAACTTCCTTCTTTTTAAAGTCAGATTTTGCCTGATTTACTTCCGACAAACATTTTGTATCTGACTTGTCAACGCCCCCGATAATCGTAGTAAAATTATTCCCCGAAATCAGCTTCTTTGAAGTACAACTCAGAAAAAGCATCATAAAAATCAGGATACAACATCTTTTCATACAGTTTGTTTAATCCCTCTCACCGTTTCAAAATCAATCTCGTCAAAGTCGTGGATAAGATAATCTGCTAAGCTCAAATCCTGGTGTTTAGTGTTGTCGCTATGGTATCCGATACAGAAAATATCCGCCGCATGGGCTGCTTTTACTCCATTGGCACTGTCTTCGATGACGATGCAGTTTTCTTTTGGAGCTAACGACAAGGAAGCCGCATGAAGAAAAATAGCCGGATCCGGTTTGGATTTCGGGAAATCTTCGCCGCTTACAGTGTGCGTGAAATATTGGTTCAGTTCAAATCGGTTGAAAACGCGTGAAATCGTACTTTTCGATGCCGAAGAAGCCAGAATAAGCTGCATCCCGTTCTTATGCAGGTCTTTTATCAGTTTGTGAACACCGGGAATTAGTTCCAAATCGGGTTTGGTGTCAAATGCTTCATTGAACAGATGGCGCTTGCGAAGGATTAAATCTTCAACATTATGTTCCAGATTGAAGATGTCTTTAATTTTCTGAAACACATTTCTGGTAGAATTTCCTGTGAAAGAAGCATACATCGTTTCGGAAACGTCGATTCCTAATTCCTGAAAATGGCAATCGTAAGCATATTTGTGAACGGGTTCCGTATCCACAATCACCCCATCCATGTCGAAAATTACTGTCTTAATCATTTCTTCCTGATTTGAAAGCTGCAAAGGTACAAAGTCGCAGAGGATTATTATGTTAACAAATTGAAAAATGGTTTCCTGTCTAGCCCTGATGGGAGCGGCACCGCGTAGAGCGGACAGCAGGAACTGCAAAACCAGGCACAAAACAACCATTCGCTCCAAAAAATAACTCCCACTTATCTATTAGTTTTCTATCCTCTATCTTCTCATTAAACTATTTGCGCTATCTTTAGTCTTACCAACAAACCGATTTCACTTGCAGGACGAAAAAGACTTTATTGCGGAATTACTCAACCCGAAAACGCAGAACGAAGCGTTTCGGAAACTGGTGCGCGAATACCAGCGTCCGCTTTACAATCACATCCGGAATATTGTCCTGAATCACGATGATACTGACGATGTACTGCAGAACACGTTTGTAAAGATTTTCCAGAATCTCAAGAATTTTAAAGGAGAGAGCAAGCTGTTTTCGTGGATGTATCGTATTGCAACGAATGAGTCGATTACGTTTATCAACCAACGCTCAAAAAAATCAGGAATTTCGAGTGAAGAAGTTCAGGAAAAACTGCTGAACAATCTGGAAGCAGATGTCGATTATGACGGGGATGAAATCCAGATAAAGCTTCAGAAAGCGGTGGCGATTTTGCCGGAAAAGCAGCAATTGGTTTTTAAGATGAAGTATTTTGAAGAAATGAAATATGAAGATATGTCGGAGGTTTTGGGAACTTCCGTTGGCGCATTGAAGGCTTCCTATTTCCATGCGGTGAAAAAAATTGAGGAATTTTTAAATACGAATTAAACCTTTAGGACTTAATTTTGTCAAATGGATATGAGAAAAATTGATTTACATAACGACCCGAAAATTGAAACAGGATTTAAAGTTCCGGAAGATTACTTCCAGAGTTTTGAAGACCGGATCATGAGCCAGCTTCAGGAAAAAGAAGTGAAAGTGGTGCCGTTGTGGCAACGCAAACCGGTCTGGTACTCAGGCGTGGCTGCGGTATTCATGCTTTCCATCGGAACCTGGATGTATTACAATCAGCAGAGTGAGGTTATATACACCTCTTCAGAGGAATATTTAGCTTATGAAAACGATATTACTCATGAAGACATTGCCCTTCATTTAACTGATGAAGACATTACAAGCATTGAAAAAGATTTGGGCTTATATGATTCTGAGTCAGAAACCTACGTTAACGAATATTTGAATTAAGATGAAAAAGATTATTACTATACTATTGTTGATTTTCTCCGTGTGTACTTTTGCACAGGACCGCGAGAGAGGAAGGGAGAAACATATGGAACGCATTAAGGCATTGCGTGTGGCGTTCATTTCCGACCGTTTGGATTTGAGTCCGGAAGAGGCGCAGAAATTCTGGCCTATTTTCAACCAGTACGATGAGCGTCAAATCGAACTTCACAAGCAGAAAAGGCAATTGATGCACAAGCTGCGCCCGGAAAACACTTCCGGTTTATCAGACAAGGAAACGGCGGCTTTGATGGAACAGGATGAGAATCTTGAGACTGATATGCAGAACAATCGCCGAAAACTGGCTAAAGATTTACAGGGCGTTATTCCGAATCAGAAGATATTAATGCTGAAGCAACTCGATATAGAATTCAAGGAAAAGTTGTTGAAGCAGATGAAAAACAGAAGAGAACGAAGATAAGAAAAGGAGCAAATTGCTCCTTTTTTATTTGAATTTAAGTCGGATAATCTTCTTGTTTCCCGCTGCGATTGCCGTTTTGCTGTCGATAAATCGGATGGTGAATAAATCCTTATAATCAGCCATTTTTTTCCAGGTTTTACCACGATCAGAAGAATAGTAAACTCCTGACGCGCCTACGGTCACCAATCCATTACCGTCACTATTTGGGACAAACTGCACGCAGGATCCGTAACCGAATCCTTCATTTTCTGCAATAAGATTCCATGTTTTTCCGCCGTCGAGCGTAATGATTTTATTTCCGAAATTCTGGTTTGGTTTTTCATAGTCGCCACCGGTTGCAAATCCGATAGTTTCATCATAAAAATCGCCGGAGAATATTCCGGTCATCGCACTTCCCTGAATGATTGGCGTTTCAATTGCTACCCACGATTTGCCTTTATCTTCTGAATAAAAAGCCCTGGATTTTTTACCCCCGGAAACCAGCCAGGTTTTGTTTCCTTTGATGATGATATTGCTATTACTTGCTGCGAAAAAGGCTTCGCCATCGGCTAATTTTGGTAAGGTTTGACAGGAGGTTTTGGTCCATGTCTGTCCGCCATCCTTTGTCGTAATTAAGGAAAAACAGTCTTCGGTAGGATCGCCTACTGCAATTCCTTCCTTCTCGTTCCAGAACTGCATTGCATCGTAAAAAAC